>NZ_JABWMS020000170.1:0-1306 GCF_013369155.2 Escherichia sp. 94.0001
GAATATAGAATGTGTTGTGACTTTATGTTTATAAAGCACAGGGAGTACAGTGGGTTATCGTTTTTTGGGTGATTTTTATATGATAAATAATGTCTCTGATCAATCGTCATCATTTCTAAGCACACAACCGAATCAAAGTGATAATCTCATGGCCTCGCTGAGGGAATTTTTTACCATATTAAAATCCAGTCATAAGGATGAGTTATCTACATGGGACACCATCTACTTGAATCTAGTATTAGCAATAAATGCTGATAGTGAAACTATTAAAAATGATATGTCGCTCGGTAACATTATTTATTCAGCAAATAATTATTTTAATTCTTTTTTTAGTAGTGCTTTCGAAACTGGTACTAAAACATACCTTGGTACATCACAAAACAATGAAGTTGAAATAAAAATTGGCAATGAAAGAATCACCATTGGGGTGCGAAATAAAGTCAGCGGAAAAATGGAAAGACAAGAATTTCTTTTTCCTCTGCATTACGAAAATAAACTGCAATGTGAATTGGAGAAGAATTTTACTATTGATTCTTACCCATTGTTATATAGGTATACCCTTGGTTGTAAGATTGCGAATGCGATCTTTGAAAAAGTATACAATCGAATTGTATTTAATAAGGAACAATATATAACAATTATAAAAGACGCATTTATTCACTTCTATGATTATAGCAGGCGATATATAATGAGTGAGGATATCGACAAAGAGTCCGTTATAAATACCATTGCATTGATGAGCACCTTTTGTAACAGTGATAATACATCAGGTGAAATTTTCAGTGATGATATTGCTCTTGAAGACTCATCTGAACCTGACCTAAATGTAGAACATACAATAACGCTTGGTTTTGCTAATGACGATCTTAAGTTTAATCCAATTACTTATTCGGAAGTATTAACACGATTTTACGCCTTTCAAAATATTGTATTGAATCTGTGTCCGGAAATGCATTCATCGCATTACAACGATATTTGTAGTGTAAGTGTGGATATGACAAAAGGCAAGCAATGCATGATTCACTTGATGGTCAATGAAGAGGTTTTCATGTCTCTTCCAACCCCTATCACAACTATGGCACGTGAACATGATAGTAATTTAGTCAATCTAAAAACGCTACTCAATGATGGTTGTTTTATTAAATATAGTCATTTTGATGCTGTGGGTTTAATGAAGAAAAACTTAAATCATCTGTATTTATCACATTCTCTTGTAAATGAAAGTATATTGAAGGGATGTTGTTTTGAGAACGGCAGTTTAGGTGATGTTAAGATAACAAATAGTAATTTAACGAAAAACGTATTC
>NZ_JABWMS020000171.1:0-1305 GCF_013369155.2 Escherichia sp. 94.0001
GATAGTTATCAAGAGTGAATCTTTCAGAAAAAACTTGATGCTTATCGGCCTCATTTACAGTCTCCCCCGTGTAGAGATTAAAAGATCTACACACAACCACTTCATTATTTTCATTTGTGGTAAAATCTGTAGTAGTACTAAATCGCCATTGTTCTTCTACTTTGGCCAGAGATTTAATATTCTTGAACATCTCCGCTTTATTATCATTTTTTGTCACAAATTCGTAAATTAAGCTTTTAACTTGTTTAATATGCGATCCGGGAAAAAGATCGCGAATAAACTCCCACAGTGTACGTTTTTTAAATAATGCCCCATTACCATCCAGAATATTTTCAATATCCTTAAAATTTACATCGTATTTCTTATTATTAATATCTAAAGTAACCTTGTCAGAATATCCGTTATGCTTATGCTTCTCATTTTTCACCTCTGAAAAGGGATTAGCATTTATAAGAACATCTGATCTTAATTTAGCAACCATAAATCCTCCGATGTGCAATATTAGGGTGTTTAAAAATAACGACATCTAGATTGTTAATTAACACTACCGCTAGCCAGGTTAGCAACAAGTGTTACTTATATTACTAGTGAAGACTATAAAAAATAGCTCATTTCCCCCGATTTAATCCAGGGTGTTTACCCTGGATTCCCAATTTTTAGGCATAACGAATCATCCCTCAGGTAAACCGCAATATCTGAAAATGAGCGATTTTTTATAGCTGGTTATATTGTCAATGTTAGAATAAATAGATTTTATAATATGTTACCAAGGTGATTTATGGAAAATCTTATTGGCACTCCACCAAACTATGCAGTTTCCTATAAGAATATAGACAAGAAGCAACGGGAATATTTATGTCATCTCAATCACTTTTCTAAATTGCCTGACGATTTTTTGATAACTGGTCCAAGAAAAGACCTTTTTGATTATCAACGTATTTTAGATTGCGCATTTTCAAATTTACAGCATTTACTTCCTAAAGGACAATTACAGAAGATACAACAGAGATTAGACTCTCTTATGTACAAAAACAAGTTCCATCGTTTTCATGTTTTTTTATTAAAACTGTGCTCAAATACTTGTATTCCAGCCCCATCTGCCGATAACACTGTCTTTGATAACAAAATGCCATTTATATTAAGTGAGGAACAGATCGATGAAATTTCTTTTTTAAACGCATATCACATAGAAAAGAAAGGAAATAAAGACATTATTACATTGGATTTCGTTAGCAAGGATCATGCTCAGCAACTTAATTTTAGCACAACCATAGCATCAAAAAATGATTGCCTTCATATATATAC
>NZ_JABWMS020000172.1:0-1284 GCF_013369155.2 Escherichia sp. 94.0001
GCCGGGAAAAACTGTCTTCCGCTTTTTCCGTCTCTGATTTTCCACCCCGGGATTTGGGTTTATTCGCCTCGTTATTGCGCCAGGCTTCCAGGGCATTACTGATATAACGTTGTCTCGCCTCCTGATACGGATCACCCACAAAACCGAGGTCATCCGCCGCATACCCCAGTCGGACGCGCTCTTTTTCTTCCCCTTTCAGTCTGGACAGGGCCAGCTCACGCTCTGTTTTTGTCAGGGCACTCTGCTGTTTATCATCCAGGGTGGCCTGTGGCAGCCGTAACGGCACATTCACCAGTCCCTGCCGCTGCTGAAGCAGTTCATTCCCCAGCCCCAGCAGACGGTTAAATTCCGTATGCTGAACATTCATCTGCAGCAATGCCTGGTATGCTCTGTTCTGCTCTGCTGCCTCCTCGCGTATCCTCGCCACACGGTTGTATTCCAGTGACGCCAGAGCTTCCTGTACAGACTTCGCCTTTTCCTGCATCTGTGTCAGTCGTGACTGTTCAACCGCCAGTTTGCCAGTTGCCTCCGCAAGGCCGTGGGTTATAATCTCCACACCTGAACCACCCTGTGGATTTTCCTGCAGCCAGCGCTGATAGTCAGCAATCTGTGTTTTCAGTCCCCGGACTTTACTTTCCTGCTCAGCAATCAGACGATTCTGCTCTTCCAGTGCCTCGCGAGTTTTACCCTCATTATCAGCCAGTTCCGGAAGGGTCATTCCCGGTACCTTTGCCCGGATTTCATCAATCGTCGATGCATACTGACGGGCGGACTCCCTGGCCTGTTCCTGATTCTGGTACACCGTGTACCAGGCACCGGCTCCCAGCATCAGTAAACCGGGTATCCCGCCGACAAGCGAAAGCAGGGATGCCGCGCCACTTTTCAGCATTCCCGTAACCGACGTGGCATTCTCCAGCGCCTTCCTCGAGGCCGCCACCGCCTGATTCGACTGTACCAGTGCGGCATTGGCCACAATCATGGCCCGGCGTTTTGCGACGGCATTCTGTGTGGCCAGCGCCTCCGCACTGCTATTTCTGGCCAGTGCAAGTTCAGCCTGTGCCAGTTGCCAGGCACGTTCTGCCGCCAGCGCGTCAGCTGCCGCCTTACGCTGCACCTGAACAGCCGCATCTGCCTGTGCGGCTGCAAGGGCAACCGTCCCGGACTTCGCCGCGATCAGCTCTGTGGTGGCCTTTCCCACGCCTGCGGCCATATTGCCAAAGTACCGGGCCACCCCGACGGCAACCAGCGCCCCCGCGGCTGTTGCCACATTATCAATATTACCGG
>NZ_JABWMS020000173.1:0-1275 GCF_013369155.2 Escherichia sp. 94.0001
CAAGATGGGTCTGCGGATGGATGCCTTTTCTGTCCGGGCTGTAAGCGAACCACACTGCAGGTGCCAACGCTGACCCGGCATTGCGGTCATCACGAACATACGCCCACAACCGCCCGGTCTTCGTCTTCTTATTACCCGGCATCAGTACCTGGACCGGGGTATCATCGGCATGGAGTTTGCCGTCAGTCATGACATAGCCATGAAGCGCCTCTTCCAGCGGAGACAGCAGCCGGCAGCATGCATCCACCCAGCCCGACAGCAGTGAACGGCTCAGCTCCACACCTTGCCGGCCGTATATTTCTGACTGGCGATACAGCGGGGTGTGCTCTGCATACTTCGAGGTCAGCACGCGGGCCAGCAGCCCCGGTCCGGCGATACCCCGCTCGATGGGCCGCGAAGGTGCAGGTGCCTGCACGATGGCATCGCACTGAGTACAGGCATGTTTTTCCCGTACCGTCCGGATAACCCGGAAGGCGCTACGCATCAACTCCAGCTGTTCGGCGGTATCCTCGCCCAGATAGCTCAGTGAACCGCCGCAGTTCGGGCAGCACGGCGCCGCAGGCAACAGTCGCTTTTCGTCACGGGGTAGTGATTCAGGGAACGGCTTACGGATGCGGGTCTGACGCAACGGACGCTGTACTGCGGGTCATACACCCTACCAGTCAGCGTATCGCTCTCTTTCTGAAGCCGGTTCAGATCGGCTTCCATTTGTGCGATACGGCGGGAGACTTTTTCGGAACGACTGCCGAAGTTCATCCGGCGGAGTTTATCCAGCTGCGCCTGCAGATGGTCTATTTCGCGCTCCCGGTTGCTCAGCTTTTCCTGCAGGGCGTGGATCAGCGCTTCCTGTTCGGCCAGGCGCTGTTTCAGCAGGAAGATGTCGTCAGAAGAGATGTCGTTCATAAGCCCGTATTTTACCGGGCTTATTCTGTGACAACCAGGATAAAGAGATTTACAGCATGGTCAGGGAGGTCAGCAGCCGCTTAGGCTGTCGCCAGTCGATACCTTCCAGCAGCATCGCCAGCTGCGCCTGTGTAAGGAACACTTTGCCATCACGGGCTGACGGCCAGGCGAAGCGCCCACGCTCCAGCCGTTTGGTCAGGAGGCACAGTCCGTCACCGGTGGACCACAGCAGTTTAACCTGACTGCCGCTGCGGCCCCGGAAAATGAAAACATGGCCGGACATGGGATCGTCTTTCAGCGCCATCTGTACTTTCGCAGCCAGGCCGTTGAAGCCATTTCTCATATCGGTGATACCGGCAACCAGCCAAATTT
>NZ_JABWMS020000174.1:0-1267 GCF_013369155.2 Escherichia sp. 94.0001
TCATCCAAACTATTGGTATTGATATAGATGCCATGATCCCTACCATATAAAATTTCATAATTTCTATTTTTGTTTACAAGAATTTTATCGATATGTCTCAGCTGCGGATCATTACTGGCATTAACAATATAAAAAGCTATAAAAATGATAGCAAAAAGAAAAAATAGCGTTACATATTTAAACAGCGTACTACTTAAGAAATGTTGTCTTGTTGAAGTAATGTTATTTTCAACAATACCTGGTATTGAATACTGCCAAACTTCATTTTTTCCTTTTACAGCAAATTTGAGGCCTAAAACTTCTATTTGCTGATTCAATGTTAACGTTCTATCTTCAGGTTCTTGTGCTGTTAATTCTCTGATTGTTACAACCAGATCAGGGTCGGTAGTGATTATTACCTCAAAACTGCCTGTAAGCTCTCCATAAGGAATGACTATCGTATTCTCTGGTAACTCAGAAAAAGAATCACTTCTTCCTAACGAAACATCATTACCAACGATAACGAGTACACGCCCATTAAGTATTTCATACTCGCATCCATTCAATGGTCCGCTCAATAAACGAATGGCATAAGATTCCAATAAGTCTTGTGATAAGAATTTATCATTATTTCCCATGAATACCACCCGCTAATTCCATAAGCTCTAGTTTAGAGTAGTGTAACAAGACGGAAATTTCATGACCAAATTATGATGACACACAATAAAAAGATTATAATTTTCGAGAACCATTTTAAATGCCTACATACATAACTTTATTTGCAATTTAAGGTATACACCCTATTCCCTCATTGATATGCAAATATAACAATTACCATTATTTTAAATTTTACACGTAATATTTACCCTAAATGATTTTAGAGTGCAGGTTGGCATATGCAAGTCTTTTCCAGTGATGTCTACTTCACTGTAGGCACTAATGCATTATTAGCATCCCAAAAGGAATATTACAGCGATTTGGTTGCGTTGGTTGATCTTGGACATTCGTTCGTTGTTATTGATGAGCACCAACATCGAAATCTCAAACCAAATACAGAACCTGTAAACACCCTTTTGAGCAACAATTTCATCAGGATCAATAAGAATATTACATTATCTGATTTAACGCATTTCCTGGTTTCGAATCTTCATACACAAAATGTGTATTCCACTCAAGAACCACTTACCCATGATGAGATAGATATCCTGCGGTTATGTGTTTCTTATTCGTTAAAACAAATAGACATTATCAAAGGAATTGATTATAAAACAGTATCATATCACAAAAT
>NZ_JABWMS020000175.1:0-1260 GCF_013369155.2 Escherichia sp. 94.0001
TTATAATACCAATTGATTAGATTAGCCAATTTGTTGCTATTTTACATAACATATTTTTATCAAAGTTAATTGATTGTTGCCTTTATGAGCACCGGCCGTAAGCCCGTTATGTTATTGTTTCATTTGTAATAATCACCAATAAGTATCGATGAGAGAGATATCGCTTAACAGAGGCGACTGTGTCTGCATGAACACAGGCAACTTTCGCCTGATAAACGAAAAATGAGCGATTTTTGCAAGTTAGTTTTTCTATAGCCGGGTACACTCAGCGCCTCGCTTGATTACAATGAGGTTGCTGCTATGAGTCCTGATAATATCGGTTCGGCTGTCAATCGCTTCTCAGGTTGGCCATCTAATGATCCTCTAAAAACAGATAACGAATCAATGACATCACCCGTGACTGTGCAGGTAATAAAGATGATTGCCGCCATCCTTGACCCACATCGGATAGTCGTTGGTATCGATACACTTTATACAACGCAGCGCAAAACATTTACCTCAGAGGGTCAACAGCTCATTGAATCAGCATTGAAAACACTTAATGTGATGAATTTAAATAACCTGGAAACAGATCGCGATGAGGAGGGTAACTATCTGGCTTTTGGATATAACGTTGACACTCCTGACAGAATAACCGTTTCTGCTTATAATGAAAAAAAACCTTTCTGTTATGGCCAATGTCTTTTAATACAGGATGAAGAACCAGATTTATTTAACCTGGTAAAAATTAAAATCTTTGAAGCCAGGCATAATTATGTTTCTAAATTGATGAGCGATCCGGAATTTATGTTTAAATTCAGTTATAGCGCCCAACAAAATAGATTAGAACCTCATCTTCTGGTTCCCACTTATTTCCCTCTAAAAACAAACCAACCGGTTACGCTAGAGGATGTACTGATACTTTATCGTTTCTTTAAAATGAATGGCGATTTTAATATATTAACATCAGATGAATACATGAGTATCATGACACCTCTGATGAAGTGTGAGCGTAGCGTCCACGACCATAACAGGTATGTGACGGGCAAAGATGCTCTTCTTCTGGACAATCCTCCGTCTGGTAACCAGATATATTTCCATATTTCCCCTGACGAATCAGCAACACTTGTCCTTTATTTTTCAGACAATAACCTTGAATCCTTCGTCTTTGAAAATGATATTCCGAGCCAGTATCGACATTTCAAAATGTTTACCAATCTGGCACTGGTTATAGATCAGTTAACCGAAGCCAATAAAATACTTTAATTTTCTATATATCCC
>NZ_JABWMS020000176.1:0-1199 GCF_013369155.2 Escherichia sp. 94.0001
GGAAGGTGCGAATAAGCAGGTCATTTCTTCCCAAGCTGACTCGCTGATTAAAATTTCTCGGATCTGGGCCGATTTTTTTCCCGCAAACACATCGAATCAGCCTATTTAGGCTATTTTTTCCACCATTTCTGGCGTTATTTCCGGTTTTTACTGAGATCTCTCCCACTGACGTATCATTTGGTCCACCCGAAACAGGTTGGCCAGGGTGAATAACATCGCCAGTTGGTTATCGTTTTTCAGCAGCCCCTTGTATCTGGCTTTCACGAAGCCGAACTGCCGCTTGATGATGCGAAACGGGTGCTCCACCCTGGCACGGATGCTGGCTTTCATGTATTCGATGTTGATGGCCGTTTTGTTCTTGCGCGGATGCTGCTTCAAGGTTTTTACCTTGCCGGGACGCTCGGCGATCAGCCAGTCCACATCCACCTCGGCCAGCTCCTCGCGCTGTGGCGCTCCTTGGTAGCCGGCATCGGCTGAGACAAATTGCTCCTCTCCATGAAGCAGATTACCCAGCTGATTGAGGTCATGCTCGTTGGCCGCGGTGGTGACTAGGCTGTGGGTCAGGCCACTCTTGGCATCGACACCAATGTGGGCCTTCATGCCAAAGTGCCACTGATTGCCTTTCTTGGTCTGATGCATCTCCGGATCGCGTTGCTGCTCTTTGTTCTTGGTAGAGCTGGGTGCCTCAATGATGGTGGCATCCACCAAAGTGCCTTGGGTCATCATGACGCCTGCTTCGGCCAGCCAGCGATTGATGGTCTTGAACAATTGACGGGCCAGTTGATGCTGCTCGAGCAGGTGGCGGAAATTCATGATGGTGGTGCGATCCGGCAGGGCGCTATCCAGGGATAATCGGGCAAACAGGCGCATGGAGGCGATTTCGTACAGGGCATCTTCCATGGCACCGTCGCTCAGGTTGTACCAATGCTGCATGCAGTGAATACGCAGCATGGTCTCCAGCGGATAGGGCCGTCGGCCATTGCCCGCCTTGGGATAAAACGGCTCGATGACTTCCACCATGTTTTGCCATGGCAGAATCTGCTCCATGCGGGAGAGGAAAATCTCTTTTCGGGTCTGACGGCGCTTAGTGCTGAATTCACTATCGGCGAAGGTGAGTTGATGGCTCATGATGTCCCTCTGGGATGCGCTCCGGATGAATATGATGATCTCATATCAGGAACTTGTTCGCACCTTCCCTA
>NZ_JABWMS020000177.1:0-1140 GCF_013369155.2 Escherichia sp. 94.0001
ACCTGGAATAAGGGATTTTTTGTTGGAAGATGTGACAATATAATAAACACAAAACACATTTGAATTTTCGTTACATCACTGAATAATCAATTTTTCAATTTATTCATTCAGGGAAGTGTTAATTGTATTGCCCCTCATATTTTTTCAAACCATCAATAATACATATGGTGTTAATATGGATAATGATTATTATAAAAGAACAGATGATTTAGTTCACAAAGGTCTTGATGCTATATCCGAGTTAATAAAAGACAAAGCAGAAAAAGAAAAAATAAGACAGTCTATTTTTTCTGAATTACGTAAGGCAGGGGTCACAGTAATGACACGTAATGACTGGGGAGCAAAGAATGCACCTGGAACAGATGGTGGTGATTGGGATTATTCAGCTATCGTATTACATCATGCAGGGAACAGTTTTTCTTGTGATGATGATGAAACTAATAAATTGCGTGATCTTGAAAAGACAGATATAAAAAGATATAAGCACATTAGTTATCATTATGCAATAGATTGCACAGGTACAATCTATGAGACACTGGATATTCGAGAAAAAGGTGCTCATCTAAAAGGCGCTAATTCAGGGAAAATCGGTATTGTATTCTTATCTGACTTCAGTTATGTCGGAGAGGGAAACATTCACGGTCCATCTAAATATGAATCACTCAGTGAGTTTGGTGGTCAATTTAAAGATTCATTTGATTTTACAATTGATAAACCAACACATTCTCAAAATAAATCCATCGATGTTCTTGTCCGCGTTCTTTTAAATTTTTTTGATATTAAACAATTGGGAGGACACAGAGAGTTTGCTATTCTAAATGGTTTTAAACGTGCTTGCCATGGTGTTTATGGACTCAATATAGCGAATCGTCTCAGGCGTGAATTTAATTTATTAAAACCGATTAATTGACTATTATATATGCCTATTTTTTACTCAAAATGTAGAAAGATATTTCCTGTTATCACTTTACGAAAAATATTTATATTACTTTTATTGTTTTTATTGTTCGGTATCGATAAAGAAGAATATTTTGAGGAAGGAGGAAGCCCGTGGGTCCCAAGAGTTTTTATTAAACATGATATATCGCCTAGAATTATTTTTGAAGTACCTGTCTCTCCCTACTATATATTATATAATGC
>NZ_JABWMS020000178.1:0-1114 GCF_013369155.2 Escherichia sp. 94.0001
TGTTTACCTCTTTCTCAGGGAGTTTAGTCTCCAGGATTCCCGGGGCGGTTCAGTCTGCCGTTATCGGTTTTCAATCCCCAGGACTACCATCCACTGCTGATTACCGTTTCCGGAAAAAACGTTAACTGATCCCTGAAGTCAGTTTCATGCTTCAGCCTCTGTCACAACGCGTGGCAGAGGCTTTTTATTTATCAGGAGAAAACAGATATGCCGGGTTACACAGAGTATGTCCTGGCTGAAGGATCTTTCTCATACGGGCAGGCGGTTGCTGTCATAACCGCTTACCGCAATGTGTTTATCCAGGATGACCCGGGAATGCATTTCCGTCGGGTTATCCGCAACGCGGAAGGTCAGCGACGCTGGCGCTGCCGGAATTCTGAACCCGATGCCGGAAAGGTGCTTAATACGCGGCTCGCCAGTGACGGTCTTCTCAGACAATAAACGTCATTCATTTCACCCATCAGGCCGCGTCTTCTCCGGGAGACGTGGCTTTTTCATTTATTACACCAGTAAATCTTAACCACCGATAAGGAGCAAATTATGCGACTAGCCAGTCGTTTTGGTTATGCGAACCAGATACGCCGTGACCGTCCGCTGACACACGAAGAACTGATGCACTATGTGCCGGGGATTTTCGGGGAAGATAAACACACGTCCCGAAGCCAGAACTATACGTACATCCCCACCATCACCGTACTGGAAAGCCTGCAGCGGGAAGGCTTTCAGCCATTCTTCGCCTGCCAGACCCGTGTGCGCGACCCGGGCCGCCGGGGATACACAAAACACATGCTGCGTCTGCGGCGGGCCGGAGAGATAAACGGAGAACATGTCCCTGAAATTATTCTGCTCAACTCTCATGACGGTACCTCCAGCTACCAGATGCTGCCGGGTTACTTCAGGTTCGTCTGCCAGAACGGATGCGTCTGTGGTCAGTCTCTGGGGGAAGTGCGTGTTCCGCACCGGGGAAATGTGGTGGACAGAGTCATTGAAGGGGCTTACGAGGTGGTGGGGGTTTTTGACCGGATTGAGGAAAAGCGTGATGCCATGCAGTCGCTGATTCTGCCGCCACCGGCACGCCAGGCGCTGGCACAGGCGGCACTGACTTACCGTTATG
>NZ_JABWMS020000179.1:0-1108 GCF_013369155.2 Escherichia sp. 94.0001
CGCAGAAGGAATTCCCCGTCGGGCTACGGTCATGGTTAATGCGGGAATACGGCGACGATACAGCGCATAATGTGTCAGGCTTGAATACCTTTATCGAATCCCGGTAATAAAAACTGTCCCTGTCTCTCCAGACGTTCCAGCTTTGCAAGCAATTGAGGTTTTTTCGTTCTCCCCCAGCGATTGAGCAGACGGCCTGACATGCTGGCGACATCCTTCTCTTTCATGTACTCCAGCATTACGGCGTTACGTTCTGCTTCATAACTTTCGCTGTACTTACGGAGTTCTGCTGACATCCAGTTAAACGCATTGATATAGGCTTCTTTAACAGCATCGGCTTTTGCCCCGTTAAATCCCATAACCAGCATAACGAAGCCACTAAAGTCCATGCGGTAGTAAATCTGTTTCTTGTCAAAAATCCCTAAGTCATTGATTTTCTCGACGGCCCAAAAATGGGTTGTCGAGAATTCCTCAGAACATCTCAAACATTTAATAGCCCTAATCACATGCTGATGGCGTTTACCAAATGCCCTGGCAATCTGGAAGGTGTCAGTTACCGGTTGACCTTCTGCTGCGGTAACTAACTGGCGAAAGTCGAAGTCATGATTCGCAATTAATTCATTCATGGCGTTGCCTGCTTCTTTGAAATGAACCTTTGCCGCACAGGAAACCAGCCCACCGAGGCTCGCCAGCACTAACTGGTATCCTCAAAGGCCCATTCCAAAGGGTCAGGTTCGGTGTTTATTGTGCGCTGCGGTGCGCGGTGAAATACCGGTACAAAAATGCCCCGCATCTGCGAGGCATTTTCCTGAAAGTCACTTGTTAAATTTCAGTGAAATTAAAATTATTTTAAGCACTGCGTCCTGATGTATTCCTGCAGGTAGTTAACCTGCGCGGTTATCTTGTCGATTCCACCTCGGAGACGGTAATAATTGAGTTCAGCATCTGCTGTAAGTCCTGGGCTTTCTCCATCGCCCATGCTGCTGGCTCCGGTCGTTGACTTTGCACAGGTGGCGGAGACTTGCAGGCGCTTACGCCCAGCAGAAACATCAGCACGGAGACTTTCGATAGTCGCATTAGCATCAGCAAGCTCCTTTGTGTATCTGGCGTC
>NZ_JABWMS020000017.1:0-84564 GCF_013369155.2 Escherichia sp. 94.0001
GGAACGTAATATTGAGTTTAAGGCTGTTCTCGCTTACGAACCGAAGAAGTAGCCGCTGTGCGGGGAGTAATCCCCGCATATCCGGTTGTCAGGTCAGGGTGGTAAGGCACCTGCTTTACACTTTCGCCCGCGGTCAGTGATGGCTGCGGGCGAATCGTACCAGATGTTGTCAATTAATCGTGTTGGCACAGAGTTATGACTATTTTTTCTTTTATCTGCCAGTGCACAGCAAACATCTCATTCTCACGATGAATGATGATCCGCTGTTTATTCCAGCTAATTATCTGATAATCCAGAAAACCTTGAGCGGCCTGTATCTTGCTTGCCTTAAATGCGCTCTCTTTGGCGGAAAATGCCAGTGTCAGCGCCAGAGAAAAGGTTAAACCGCATTCTGCGAGTCGCTCGTGTTCTGCTGGTGTAATAATGTTGTCTGTCAATTCTCTTGCGGTTTGTACAGAGAAAATCTCTTCGATATCAATGCCAATCGGTTGACGAGATACCACGGCTAATGCCGTAGTCCCGCAGTGGCTAATACTGCCGTATACCTCCGCAGGCCACACAGGTTGGCGTAGCTCGCCGATTGCGGGCACACATTTATAGCCATATTCCCGCAAGGCGTAAACAGCAGCGATCCGTCCGGCTAAATGCTCTGTTTTACGTTTACGTCCAGCGTGTTGCAGTTGTGCGTAGTGTGGCAGCCAGAGTAAATCCTGCTCGCGAAAACTCGCCGGATCAAACTCAACAAAATGCAGCGTATGTCCGGCAAAGGGGAGGGAGGTATGCGTAGTTTTCATGTCGACCATATTAGAGACTGATGACAAACGCAAAACTGCCTGATGCGCTACGCTTATCAGGCCTACACTATCCTGCAATATATTGAATTGGCAAGATTTTTGTAGGCCGGATAAGGCGTTCACGCCGCATCCGGCATGAACGACGCGCACTTTGTCAACAATCTGACGTTAGCATCAGAAGTGAGTATTAACGCTCATATACCATGTACGTCCCGGCTCGTTATAGGTATACGCCCCGGCACCCGCGATATAGTTGGCTCCTGCCAAATCGCCCGTAGTCTGGGCATTACCCGCACGCCACAAACGTTTGTCGAACAGGTTGTCCACGCCGCCGGTCAGACTGACATTCTTCGTCACATCCCAGGTCGCGCTCAGGCCCACAATGCTGTACGGACTGATTTCTTTGGTTTCCGGTCCAACCGCTGGCTGACCTTTATAGTTGTACTTCTTCGGCTGCTGCTTGCCGTACCAGGTGAAGGTCGTTTGCATCGACAAATCTTCCCGTGCCTGCCAGCTCAGCGTTGAGTTCAACGTATATTCCGGGATGATCGATAAACGGTCGCCCGTAGTTTTGTTTTCACTCTTCAGCATATAAGTGATGTTATTGGTCCACATCACCGTTTCGCTAACCGGCACATTTAACGATCCTTCCAGACCTTCAACCACCGCTTTTGGCACGTTATCCCACTGATAGAGATCGGTGCCGACTGCGTTTTGCCCTACAGCCACATAGCCCGCTTCAATCTTATTGCGATAATCGTTACGGAACCAGGTGACGCCAGCCAGCCAGCCGTCGCGTTTGAACTCCAGCCCAATCTCTTTGTTGATGCTGGTTTCCGCTTTCAGGTCATCATTACCTTGCAAATAGCAGCCGCCCGCGCTGGCATAGCAGCCCTGACCTTTACTGTAGAGAATGTAGTTCGGGTTAGTCTGGTACAGGCTCGGCGCTTTATAAGCACGGGCGATGCCCATTTTCAGCGTGAAGTCATCGCCTAAACCTTGCGATATATTCAGCGCCGGACTCCAGTTATTGCCGACAATGCTGTGATGATCGAAACGCAGCCCCGGCGTTACGATGGTGCTGTCAGTCAGCTCCATGTTGTTTTCGGCAAATAGCGAGAAAATTTCTGCCTTTGAATATGGGCTACGGTCAGTGGCACTTACACCATCAATAGCACCGCCGGTATTCGTTCCGGTCAGCGCCTGGGTGTTGGAACTTAAGTCCTTCATCCGCTGCTGATTCCACTCAGTCCCCAGCGTCAGCGTCTGGTTAACGAGGAAATCAATCGGCAGGTTAACTTCGCTGTGCAACATCACGTCATCAAGATCGATATCGACGAAATCTTGTGTCGCTTTTTCGTTAAATTTCCCTTCGGTGCCGCCCGCCAAACCTTCCGGTATACGCGAGTTACGGGTGTGTTCGTACTGCACCCAATTGCTGGTGGTCACGCCATTATCCCAGCCACCGTTCCAGGTCAGCGAGTAGTTCTGGCGATACAGGCGGTTGGTTTCATCGCCATATTTAGAGCGAGTGTAAGCGTCAGAGTTGGTGTTCTGGGTGTCACCCGCATACAGGTTACCCTGGCGGCTGTAGCCCGCTTCAAGTTCGAGTGACTGCATAGGGGCGAAGTCCCAACGCACCACGCCATTGATATCTTTGTTGATCACCCCTTCGCGCCCGGCTGGTAACGTCGTGGCATACGTTCCGGCACGCGCTGACTGATGGCCCTGGTTAATATCCCACGCATCAGCCTGAGTTTTGTCGAGGTTGCCATATAAACGGAAGCTGAATTCGTCGCCCAGCGGACCGGTCAAGCTGAAATTGGTGCGTTTGGTGGCACCTTCCTCTTTATGCTCTGGCGCATTGAAATAAGCATCCCAGGAGCCGTGCCACTCGCCGCTGCCTTTTTTGGTAATGATGTTAACCACGCCGCCCGCCGCGCCGTTGCCATAACGCGCAGCTGCCGGACCACGCAGAACTTCAATACGTTCAATCATTTCAGGCGGCACCCAGGAGGTATCACCACGGGTATCACGCTCGCCACGCCAGCCCTGACGCACCGAGTTACGGCTGCTGACAGGCTTACCGTCAATCAAAATCAGCGTGTTTTCCGGACCCATGCCGCGAATATCAATCTGGCGGTTATTACCACGCTGACCACTGGTGGAGTTACCGGTCAGGTTAACGCCAGGCATGGTACGAATGATCTCCGATACATCGCGGGCAACCGGGTTTTTGCGGATTTCATCTGCGGTGATGGTCGAAACGCCAGGCGCCTGCAAGTTCTGCTCGGCGGCGGTAACGACAATAGTATCGTCATGTGAAACAGGAGTATCGGTTGGCTCTTGTGCCTGTGCTACCCCATAAATCCCCAGATTGACCAACAAGGCCAGGGAATGAATCTTCTTGTTCATTGTTTTATTCCTGCATTTTTGCCACGAATTGCAACTGTCGGGCATGGTCGTCATCAACACGACGCATCCCGTTACCGCGAAAACCTTTGATCCTGAAAGACACGCAGTGCAGTTGGTTAATTAATGTCCGCGCTTCCCACGGCGCGCCATTACGCTATTGCAAATGCAAATAGTTATCAATAATATTATCAATATATTTCTGCAATCAATGAAAAATTGCACAGTAAACATGGGGTTATGGTGTGACGGCGTTAAAAGTAGGAAGTGAGAGCTGGTGGCAGTCGAAACATGGCCCGGAATGTCAGCGTCTGAATGACGAAATGTATCAGGTCACTTTCTGGTGGCGTGATCCACAAGGTTCTGAAGACCACTCGACGATAAAGCGCGTATGGGTCTATATCACTGGCGTGACCGATCACCATCAGAACAGCCAGCCCCAGTCGATGCAGCGAATTGCAGGGACCGATGTCTGGCAGTGGACGACACAACTCAATGCCAACTGGCGCGGCAGCTACTGTTTTATTCCTACCGAACGTGATGACATTTTTTCTGCTCCATCACCTGATCGCCTCGAATTGCGCGAAGGCTGGCGAAAACTATTACCCCAGGCGATAGCCGATCCGCTGAATCCACAAAGCTGGAAAGGCGGGCGAGGGCACGCTGTTTCTGCACTCGAAATGCCGCAAGCGCCCCTGCAACCAGGATGGGATTGTCCGCAAGCGCCAGAAACGCCTGCCAAAGAAATTATCTGGAAAAGTGAACGGTTGAAAAATTCACGCCGTGTATGGATTTTTACCACCGGCGATGCAACAGCAGAAGAACGTCCGCTGGCAGTTTTACTTGATGGCGAATTTTGGGCGCAGAGTATGCCCGTCTGGCCTGTGCTGACTTCGTTGACCCATCGTCAGCAACTTCCTCCCGCCGTGTACGTGTTGATCGACGCTATCGACACCACGCAACGTGCCCACGAACTGCCATGTAATGCGGATTTCTGGCTGGCAGTACAGCAAGAGTTATTACCCCAGGTGAAAACTATCGCCCCCTTTAGCGATCGCGCCGATCGCACTGTGGTCGCAGGGCAGAGTTTTGGTGGACTTTCCGCGCTGTATGCCGGACTAAACTGGCCTGAACGTTTTGGCTGTGTATTAAGCCAGTCGGGATCGTACTGGTGGCCGCATCGGGGCGGGCAGCAAGAGGGCGTGTTACTTGAACAGCTCAAAGCTGGTGAAGTTAGCGCCGAAGGTCTGCGCATTGTGCTGGAAGCGGGTATTCGCGAGCCGATGATCATGCGGGCTAATCAGGCGCTGTATGCGCAATTAACCCCCCTAAAAGAATCCATTTTCTGGCGTCAGGTTGACGGCGGACATGATGCGCTTTGTTGGCGCGGTGGCTTGATGCAGGGGCTAATCGACCTCTGGCAACCACTTTTCCATGACAGGAGTTGAATATGGCATTCAGTAATCCCTTCGATGATCCGCAGGGCGTGTTTTACATTTTACGCAATGCGCAGGGGCAATTCAGTCTGTGGCCGCAACAGTGCGCCTTACCGGCAGGCTGGGATGTTGTGTGTCAGCCGCAGTCACAGGCGTCCTGCCAGCAGTGGCTGGACGCCCACTGGCGTACTCTGACACCGGCGAATTTCATCCAGCAGCAGGAGGCGCAATGAGCCAGCATTTACCTTTAGTTGCCGCACAGCCCGGCATCTGGATGGCAGAAAAACTGTCGGATTTACCCTCCGCCTGGAGCGTGGCGCATTACGTTGAGTTAACCGGAGAGATTGATGCGCCATTACTGGCTCGCGCGGTGGTTGCCGGATTAGCGCAAGCAGATACGCTGCGGATGCGTTTTACGGAAGATAACGGCGAAGTCTGGCAATGGGTCGATGATGCGCTGACGTTCGAACTGCCAGAAATTATCGACCTGCGAACCAACATTGATCCGCACGGTACTGCGCAGGCATTAATGCAGGCGGATTTGCAACAAGATCTGCGCGTCGATAGCGGTAAACCTCTGGTTTTTCATCAACTGATACAGGTGGCAGATAACCGCTGGTACTGGTATCAGCGTTACCACCATTTGCTGGTCGATGGCTTCAGTTTCCCGGTCATTACCCGCCAGATCGCCAACATTTACTGTGCATGGATGCGTGGCGAACCAACGCCTGCTTCGCCGTTTACGCCTTTCGCTGATGTCGTGGAAGAGTACCAGCAGTACCGCGAAAGCGAAGCCTGGCAGCGTGATGCGGCATTCTGGGCGGAACAGCGTCGTCAACTACCACCGCCCGCGTCACTTTCTCCGGCCCCTTTACCGGGGCGCAGCGCCTCGGCATATATTTTGCGTCTGAAACTGGAATTTAACGGCGGGGAATTCCGCCAGTTGGCTACGCAACTTTCAGGTGTGCAGCGTACCGATATAGCCCTTGCGCTGGCGGCTTTGTGGCTGGGGCGATTGTGCAACCACATGGACTATGCCGCCGGATTTATCTTTATGCGTCGACTGGGCTCAGCGGCGCTGACGGCTACCGGACCCGTGCTCAACGTGTTGCCGTTGGGTATTCACATTGAGGCACAAGAAACATTGCCGCAACTGGCAGCACGACTAGCGGCACAACTGAAAAAAATGCGTCGTCATCAACGTTACGATGCCGAACAAATTGTCCGTGACAGCGGGCGCGCGGCGGGAGAGGAACCGCTGTTCGGTCCGGTGCTCAATATTAAAGTATTTGATTATCAGTTAGATATTCCGGGGGTACAGGCGCAAACCCATACCCTGGCAACCGGTCCGGTTAATGACCTTGAACTGGCCCTTTTCCCGGATGAAAACGGTGATTTGAGTATTGAGATCCTCGCCAATAAACAGCGTTACGATGAGCCAACGTTAATCAAGCATGCTGAACGGCTGAAAATGCTGACGGCGCAGTTTGCCGCGGATCCGGCGCGGTTGTGCGGCGATGTCGATATTATGCTGCCAGAAGAGTATGCACAGCTGGCGCAGATCAACGCCACTCAGGTTGAGATTCCAGAAACTACGCTTAGCGCGCTGGTGGCAGAACAAGCGGCAAAAACACCGGATGCTCCGGCGCTGGCAGATGCGCGTTACCAGTTTAGCTATCGGGAAATGCGCGAGCAGGTGGTTGCGCTGGCGAATCTGCTGCGTGAGCGCGGCGTTAAACCTGGCGACAGCGTAGCGGTGGCACTACCGCGCTCGGTCTTTTTGACTATGGCGCTACATGCGATAGTTGAAGCAGGTGCGGCCTGGCTACCGCTGGATACGGGCTATCCGGACGATCGCCTGAAAATGATGCTGGAAGATGCGCGTCCGTCACTGTTAATCACCACCGATGATCAACTGCCGCGCTTTAGCGATATCCCCAATTTAACCAGTCTTTGCTATAACGCCCCGCTTACACCGCAGGTCAGTGCGCCGCTGCAACTTTCACAACCGCACCACACGGCTTATATCATCTTCACCTCCGGTTCCACCGGCAGGCCGAAAGGGGTGATGGTCGGGCAGACGGCTATCGTTAACCGCCTGTTATGGATGCAAAACCACTACCCGCTCACAGGCGAAGATGTTGTTGCCCAAAAAACGCCGTGCAGTTTTGATGTCTCGGTGTGGGAGTTTTTCTGGCCGTTTATTGCCGGGGCGAAACTGGTGATGGCTGAACCGGAAGCGCACCGCGATCCGCTCGCTATGCAACAATTCTTTGCCGAATATGGCGTAACGACCACGCATTTTGTGCCGTCGATGCTGGCGGCGTTTGTTGCTTCGCTGACGCCGGAAACCGCTCGCCAGAGTTGCGCGACGTTGAAACAGGTTTTCTGTAGCGGAGAAGCCTTACCAGCCGATTTATGTCGCGAATGGCAGCAGTTAACCGGTGCGCCGTTACATAATCTTTATGGCCCGACGGAAGCAGCGGTGGATGTGAGCTGGTATCCAGCCTTTGGTGCTGAACTTGCAGCGGTACGCGGCAGCAGTGTGCCGATTGGCTACCCGGTGTGGAACACGGGCCTGCGCATTCTCGATGCGATGATGCATCCGGTGCCGCCGGGTGTGGCAGGCGATCTCTATCTCACCGGTATTCAACTGGCGCAGGGGTATCTTGGACGACCCGATCTGACAGCCAGCCGCTTTATTGCCGATCCTTTCGCGCCAGGTGAACGCATGTACCGTACCGGAGATGTTGCCCGCTGGCTGGATAACGGCGCGGTGGAGTATCTCGGGCGTAGTGATGATCAGCTAAAAATTCGTGGTCAGCGGATTGAACTGGGCGAAATCGATCGTGTGATGCAGGCGCTGCCGGATGTCGAGCAAGCAGTTACCCACGCTTGTGTGATTAATCAGGCGGCAGCCACCGGGGGGGATGCGCGTCAACTGGTGGGCTATCTGGTGTCGCAATCGGGCCTGCCGCTGGATACCAGCGCATTGCAGGCGCAGCTGCGCGAAAAATTGCCTCCGCATATGGTGCCCGTGGTTCTACTGCAACTGCCACAGTTACCACTTAGCGCCAACGGTAAGCTGGATCGCAAAGCCTTACCGTTGCCGGAACTGAAGGCACAAGTGCCGGGGCGTGCGCCGAAAGTGGGCAGTGAAACGATGATCGCCGCGGCGTTCTCGTCATTGCTGGGTTGTGACGTGCAGGATGCTGACGCTGATTTCTTCGCGCTTGGCGGTCATTCGCTACTGGCAATGAAACTGGCAGCACAACTCAGTCGACAGTTTGCCCGTCAGGTGACGCCGGGGCAGGTGATGGTCGCGTCAACCGTTGCCAAACTGGCAACGGTTATTGATGGTGAAGAAGACAGCACCCAGCGCATGGGATTTGAAACCATCCTGCCGTTGCGTGAAGGTAATGGCCCGACGCTGTTTTGTTTCCATCCAGCATCTGGTTTTGCCTGGCAGTTTAGCGTGCTCTCGCGTTATCTCGATCCTCAATGGTCGATTATTGGCATCCAGTCTCCGCGCCCTCATGGCCCCATGCAGACGGCGGCAAACCTAGATGAAGTCTGCGAAGCGCATCTGGCAACGTTACTTGAACAACAACCGCACGGCCCTTATTACCTGCTGGGGTATTCGCTGGGCGGTACGCTGGCGCAGGGGATTGCGGCACGGCTGCGTGCGCGTGGCGAACAGGTGGCATTTCTTGGCTTGCTGGATACCTGGCCGCCAGAAACGCAGAACTGGCAGGAAAAAGAAGCTAATGGTCTGGACCCGGAAGTGTTGGCGGAGATTAACCGCGAACGTGAAGCTTTCCTGGCGGCACAGCAGGGAAATACTTCAACGGAGCTGTTTACCACCATTGAAGGCAACTACGCTGATGCAGTGCGCTTGTTGACCACTGCCCATAGTGTTCCGTTTGATGGAAAAGCGACGCTGTTTGTTGCCGAACGCACGCTTCAGGAGGGGATGACTCCCGAACGGGCCTGGGCACCATGGATTGCGGAGCTGGATATCTATCGTCATGATTGCGCGCATGTGGATATTATCTCGCCGATGGCGTTTGAAAAAATTGGGCCGATTATTCGCGCTACGCTAAACAGGTAAATTAATATTATCCATAAACCCATAATTACAGGAAATGATTATGGGTTTATCATTTATTTAATTTATAAGTTTGGTGGATATTTCTCTTAAATAGAGTGAATGTTGCATTCAGTGGAAGGAATTTACAAACTTCAGCTTCGGATAATTCTCACCAACTGGTAAAGTGAGCGCCGTGGAGATTTCCCCCTATTGGACTCATTTTCAGGTTATACCCCATGTCATCACTGAATATTAAACAGGGACGTGACGCTCATTTTCCCGAGTATCCTCTGGCGTCGCCCAGTAATAATGAAATTGATTTACTTAATCTAATCGACGTTTTATGGCGGGCAAAAAAAACGGTCATGGCGGTCGTTTTTGCGTTTGCCTGCACAGGATTGCTGATCTCTTTCATCCTGCCGCAAAAATGGACTAGCTCTGCCGTCATTACTCCCGCTGAGGCTATTCAGTGGCAGGACCTCGAGAAAAACTTTACTAAACTGCGCGTTCTGGATCTTGATGTTAATCTCGATCGTAATGGAGTATTTAATCTATTTATCAAGAAGTTTCAGTCTGTTAGCTTACTGGAAGAGTACCTGCGCTCATCACCTTATGTGATGGACCAATTAAAAGAGGCGAAAATCGACGAACTGGATTTGCATCGCGCTATCGTCGCATTGAGCGAAAAAATGAAAGCGGTTGATGACAATGCCAGTAAGAAAAAAGATGAACCGTCACTGTATACCTCCTGGACGCTAAGTTTCACCGCGCCAACCAGTGAAGAGGCGCAGACCGTTTTGAGCGGGTATATCGATTATATCTCTGCGTTGGTGGTGAAAGAGTCGCTAGAAAACGTCCGTAATAAACTGGAAATCAAAACCCAGTTTGAAAAAGAAAAACTGGCTCAGGATCGCATTAAAACGAAAAACCAACTTGATGCAAACATTCAGCGCCTCAATTATTCACTCGACATTGCCAACGCGGCAGGAATTAAAAAGCCCGTTTATAGCAATGGTCAGGCAGTTAAAGATGACCCCGACTTTTCTATTTCTCTCGGCGCAGACGGTATTGAACGTAAACTGGAAATTGAAAAAGCGGTCACTGACGTTGCGGAGCTGAATGGTGAATTACGTAATCGTCAGTATCTAGTCGAGCAATTAACAAAAACAAATGTCAACGATGTGAATTTTACGCCGTTTAAATATCAGTTGCGTCCGTCATTACCCGTAAAAAAAGACGGTCCGGGTAAGGCGATTATCGTGATCCTTTCTGCGTTGATCGGCGGTATGGTGGCTTGTGGTAGCGTGCTGTTGCGCCATGCCATGGCATCCAGAAAACAGGATGCCATGATGGCAGACCACTTAGTTTAAATCTTCGCGGTTGAAGGTGCCGTTCGTCCGAGCGGCACCACAAGCGGAGTTCCGGCTACCGGATCGTCAATGATCATGCAACGCAAACCATAAATACGCTCAATCAGTTCAGCAGTGACTATCTCTTTTGGTGCTCCTTGAGCGACAATTTTCCCTTCACGTAATGCAATCAAATGGCTAGCGTACCGACAGGCCTGATTAAGATCGTGCAGTACCGCCGCCAGGGTATAGCCTTTCTCGCGGTTCAGTTCGCTTAACAATTCCAGCAAATCAATCTGATGACTGATATCCAGCCAGGTGGTGGGTTCGTCGAGTAGCATAATTGCCGTTTCCTGGGCCAGCACCATCGCGATCCACGCTCGCTGACGTTGCCCACCGGAGAGGGTATCAACGCTTTGATTTGCCAGATGAGTTATTCCTGTGGCCTGCATCGCTTTCGTTACCGCTTCTTCATCTTCTTTACGCCTGCGGGTAAACAGCGGTTGATGCGGGTAACGCCCGCGCGCTACTAACTCCTGCACGGTGATATCTCCCGGCGTGGTGGCGTTTTGCGCCAGTAAACCAATCCGGCGTGCGACCTCTTTACTGGCGTAATGTTGAATGTGCTCGCCATCCAGCCAGACATGCCCGTGAGCAGGCGTCATCAGGCGGCTTAAGGTACGCAGTAACGTGGATTTACCGCAGCCATTTGGCCCGATAATTGCCGTGAAGTGACCATCAGGAATTTCTACAGTCAGATTTTCCGCAACGGTATATTTGCCATATCCTAGGGTTAACTGTTCGCCACGCAAACGGGCTACTGATTCGGTCATTTTTTGCGAGACTCCTGAATTAACAAGACGATAAGGTAAATACCGCCGAGGCTGACGGTAACGACGCCAACCGGAAGTTGATACGGCATAAACAGTTGTTGAGCACAGAGATCGGCTGCCAGCAGTAACAGCGCACCGCACAGCGCTGCCTGGGTTAGACCCCAGCGAGCGGTGCCGCTGATGCGGCGGGCAATGTGTGGCGCAACTAAAGCAATAAAGGAAATCGGCCCCGCCAGGGCAGTGGCAGCTGCGGTAAGTACTACGGCGACCAGCATCATTAACAGCCGCGAACGTTCGACGCTGACGCCTAACGCACACGCGGTGTCATCGCCCATCTCCAGCAAGCGCATCCGCCTTACCAGCAAGGCGGCGGCAATTAGCATCAATATAATGATGGGCGCGGAGGGCGAGGTTTTTGCCCACGTCAGGCCATTGAGCGATCCGGCATTCCACAAACCCGCTGTTAGCGCCGTTTCTAATGACGCTTTCAGCAACAGCCAGGTATTAAAGGCCACCAGCATGGCGCGAACACCGATGCCGATAATAATCAACCGAAAGGTGTCGATACCGTTACGCCAGGCAAGCAGCCAGACCAGCAGCGAAGTGATAATGCCGCCCGCCATTGCTGCCAGCGCGATAGCCGTCAGGTCCTGACCAAACAGCACCATCGCCACCAGCACGCCGCTCCACGCTCCGGTGTTAAAGCCCATTACGTCAGGGCTGCCGAGTGGGTTACGCATCAACGACTGAAAAATCGCGCCGCTGACGCCCAGTGCCGCACCAATCAACAGTGCCATTAGTACCCGCGGTAAACGCCATTCGGTGACCACCATTGTCATACTGCGCGGTGCGTCACCCATCAGCGCGGCAAATACCTGAGAGGTT
Organism: Escherichia sp. 94.0001; assembly: GCF_013369155.2. Classification (NCBI taxonomy): domain Bacteria; kingdom Pseudomonadati; phylum Pseudomonadota; class Gammaproteobacteria; order Enterobacterales; family Enterobacteriaceae; genus Escherichia; species Escherichia sp. 94.0001. Next base: position 11,800 of record NZ_JABWMS020000017.1, read on the forward strand.
TCCAGCGTGACGGCACCGCTGCGTAATCCCCACACGCTTGCCATCACACAAGCTATTAGCAACAGCAGACAGGTGATAATTAATCGACGAGAGACGTAAATCATGCGCCACCTCGCGTTTTACGTCGTACAAGGAAGATCAGCACTGGTGCGCCAATAAAGGCACTGACTACAGAAACGCGCAGTTCGCCGGGAACAATCACCCGCCCGATAATATCGGCAAACAGCAGCAGGGCAGGTGTGGCGAGCAGCGTGACGGGCAGCGACCAGCGATGATCGGCACCTACCAGCCAGCGCGCCATATGCGGCATCATCAGGCCAATAAAGGCAATCGGGCCAACTACCGCCGTCGCACTACCACAAAGCACGGTAATCGCCAGCAGCCCAATCAACTGTGTGCGTGCTACGCGACTGCCCAGCGCCGTCGCGGTGTCACTGCCAAGGCTTAAACTGTTCAGCGCGCGGCTCAGTAATAGCGCAGTTGCTCCGGCGATCAGCACCGGGATCAGCACCACTTTTAAGGTGTGTAAATTACGGATATCCAGCGAACCGGCTTGCCAGAAACGCAGTTGATCGTAGACGTCGGGATTAAGCAGGGCGATGCCGCTGGTCAGCCCTTCCAGCACCGCCGCCAGTGCCACGCCCGCCAGGGTTAAACGCACCGGACTTAACTGCCCGCCGCCCTGGCTGCCGGTAAAGGCAACAATCAACGAGGCCACCAGCGCCCCGGCGAAGGCCATCGCCAGTTGTTCCTGCGCGGATGAGTAACCAAACAGCGCCGCGCCCAGCACAATGGCAAAGCTGGCTCCGGCGTTCACGCCAAGCAAGCCGGGGTCGGCAAGTGGGTTTCGGGTGAGGGTTTGCATTAACGCCCCGGCAAGGCCAAGCGCGCCGCCTGCCAGTAAACCGGCAAGGGTACGCGGCAGTCGCGCGTCGAGCACGATGGTGCAGTCGGCGCTTTGGCAGGTGCCGGAGAGGGCCTCCAGCACTACGGAAGCGGGGAGTGATTTTGCTCCAATGAGCAGGCTTAATGCCGTCGCGATAATCAGTAATAACAGCAATCCGGGCACGGCAATGGCGCGTGTCACGGCAACAGAACCAGACATACGAACTTCCATGATAATGAAATTAATTATCGTTATCGATCTTATTTGGATATGTTAGCATGTGCAGCCTAAGAATAGGTATTTAAAATATTTGATGGCAAGGCATTGTAATGAATAAACAATCCTGGCTGCTTAACCTCAGCCTGTTGAAAACGCACCCGGCGTTTCGCGCAGTATTCCTCGCTCGTTTTATCTCTATTGTTTCTCTGGGTTTGCTCGGCGTCGCGGTGCCAGTGCAGATCCAGATGATGACGCATTCTACCTGGCAGGTGGGGCTTTCGGTGACGCTGACCGGCGGGGCGATGTTTGTCGGCTTGATGGTCGGCGGTGTGCTGGCGGATCGCTATGAGCGCAAAAAAGTGATTTTGCTGGCGCGCGGCACCTGTGGCATTGGCTTCATTGGTCTGTGCCTGAACGCGTTGCTGCCGGAGCCGTCTTTGCTGGCAATCTATTTACTCGGATTATGGGATGGCTTTTTCGCGTCACTTGGCGTTACGGCGCTGCTGGCGGCGACTCCGGCATTAGTTGGGCGTGAAAATTTAATGCAGGCCGGGGCAATCACCATGTTGACTGTGCGGCTGGGATCGGTAATTTCGCCCATGATTGGCGGCTTACTGCTGGCGACTGGCGGCGTAGCCTGGAACTACGGGCTGGCGGCGGCGGGCACGTTTATTACCTTGCTGCCATTGTTAAGCCTTCCGGCGCTACCTCCGCCACCGCAACCGCGTGAGCATCCGTTGAAATCATTACTGGCAGGATTTCGTTTTCTGCTCGCCAGCCCGCTGGTTGGAGGGATTGCGTTGCTGGGTGGTTTATTGACGATGGCGAGCGCGGTACGGGTACTGTATCCGGCGCTGGCTGACAACTGGCAGATGTCGGCGGCACAGATTGGTTTTCTCTATGCGGCGATCCCGCTCGGTGCAGCTATTGGCGCGTTAACCAGCGGGAAGCTGGCACATAGTGCGCGACCAGGGTTATTGATGCTGCTCTCCACGCTGGGATCGTTCCTCGCCATTGGTTTGTTTGGCCTGATGCCGATGTGGATTTTAGGCGTGGTTTGTCTGGCGCTGTTCGGCTGGTTGAGCGCGGTTAGTTCGTTGCTGCAATACACAATGCTGCAAACGCAAACCCCGGAAGCGATGTTAGGGCGGATTAACGGTTTGTGGACGGCACAAAACGTGACGGGCGATGCTATAGGCGCAGCGCTGTTGGGCGGTCTGGGAGCGATGATGACGCCGGTGGCCTCCGCAAGCGCGAGTGGTTTTGGTTTGTTGATTATCGGCGTGTTGTTGTTGCTGGTACTGGTAGAGTTGCGTCGTTTTCGCCAGACGCCGCCGCAGGTGACAGCGTCTGACAGTTAATGCTTAGAACAGCGCCTTAAGCCGATCCAGCACTTGCATGGCGCTGTAGTAATCCAGTCGGAACGTCTCGGTTCCCAGCGCATAAACCTGCTTGTTTTGTACTGCAGGCAGGTGCGCGAGCAGTGGATTGGCATAAATCGCATCGGCGTCTTTCTGATCACCGGCGAACAGGAATAGCGACTCGCCATTTAACCCTGCCGCCAGATTTTCCCCACCAAGCTGAATGATGTCATGGCGTTTGCCCTGGCTTTGGCTGGCGTTTAAGCCTGCGGGCAACCTGGCCAGCGTAAAGCCGAGTTGTTCCAGCATCTGCCCTTGTGCTGATTCAGCTGTCCAGAGATTGGCACTGTGCGCGGCGGCGGTATAGACAATGGCAGTGACCGGCTGCGGCGGTAATTTGATTTGCTCTTTCGCCGCCGTCAGTTGCTTATCAAACTGTGCAATCCGCTCTGCCGCTTGTTTCTCATGCCCGGTAATTTCGCCAAGTTGCGTTAACAGCGACTGCCAGCTTTTGTCGTCGTAATTGATGATTAATGTCGGGGCTATGGTGGAAAGCTGATCGTATAGCGCCAGCGCCGAATCCCCGCCAGTTGCGCTAATTAAAATCAGATCCGGCATTTGCGCGGCAACGGCTTCGGCGCTCGGTTCGCCGATATAGAGTCGTTGCAGTTTGCGTTCTTTCGCCACCTTGCTCCACTGGCGTAAAAAGCCCTGGTCATCCGCGACGCGGTTATTCGGCGTGGTCGCGCCGCTGGCGATCACTGGTGCATCAATCGCCAGCAGTGAGCCGGTCAGGGTGACGCTGGTGGAAACAATACGTTGCGGCTGGCTTTCCAGGGTATGAGTACCACGACTGTCAGTAATCTGACGCGGCCAGTCGGCAGCCTGAACTGCGGATATTCCTGAAAGCAAAATTCCGGTTAAAAGAAGGGCGTTGCGGTAGAGCGGGGCGAGTCTCACAAATCAGCTTCCTGTTATTAATGAAGTTAATGCTTCTCATTTTCATTGTAACCACAAGCAGATGCAACCCCGACTTGCAGATTGCATTACCTCAAGAGTTGACATAGTGCTCGTTTGCTTTTAGGTTAGCGACCGAAAATATAAATGATAATCATTATTAAAGCCTTTATCATTTTGTGGAGGATGATATGGATACGTCACTGGCTGAGGAAGTACAGCAGACCATGGCAACACTTGCGCCCAATCGCTTTTTCTTTATGTCGCCGTACCGCAGTTTTACGACGTCAGGATGTTTCGCCCGCTTTGATGAACCGGCTGTGAACGGGGATTCGCCCGACAGTCCCTTCCAGCAAAAACTCACCGCGCTGTTTGCCGATGCCAAAGCGCAGGGCATTAAAAATCCGGTGATGGTTGGGGCGATTCCCTTCGATCCACGTCAGCCTTCGTCGCTGTATATTCCCGAATCCTGGCAGTCGTTCTCCCGGCAGGAAAAACAGACTTCAGCCCGCCGTTTTACTCGCAGCCAGTCGCTGAACGTGGTGGAACGTCAGGCAATTCCGGAACAAACTACGTTTGAACAGATGGTTGCCCGCGCCGCCGCACTGACCGCCACGCCGCAAGTCGACAAAGTGGTGTTGTCACGGTTGATTGATATCACCACTGACGCCGCCATTGATAGTGGCGTATTGCTGGAACGGTTGATTGCGCAAAACCCGGTTAGTTACAACTTCTATGTGCCGTTAGCTGATGGTGGCGTCCTGCTGGGAGCCAGCCCGGAACTGCTGCTGCGTAAAGACGGCGAGCGTTTTAGCTCCATTCCGTTAGCCGGTTCCGCGCGTCGTCAGCCGGATGACGTGCTTGATCGCGAAGCGGGTAATCGTCTGTTGGCGTCAGAAAAAGATCGCCATGAACATGAACTGGTGATTCAGGCGATGAAAGAGGTACTGCGCGAACGCAGTAGTGAGTTACACGTTCCATCCTCCCCACAATTGCTCACCACGCCGACGCTGTGGCATCTCGCAACACCCTTTGAAGGCAAAGCGAATTCGCAAGAAAACGCACTGACTCTGGCCTGTCTGCTGCATCCGACCCCCGCGCTGAGCGGTTTCCCGCATCAGGCCGCGACCCAGGTGATTGCTGAGCTGGAACCGTTCGACCGCGAACTGTTTGGCGGCATTGTGGGTTGGTGTGACAGCGAAGGTAACGGCGAGTGGGTGGTGACCATCCGCTGCGCGAAGCTGCGGGAAAATCAGGTGCGTCTGTTTGCCGGAGCGGGGATTGTGCCTGCGTCCTCACCGTTGGGTGAATGGCGCGAAACGGGCGTCAAACTTTCTACCATGTTGAACGTTTTTGGATTGCATTAAGGAGCGAGGATGAGCATTCCATTCACCCGCTGGCCGGAAGAGTTTGCCCGTCACTATCGGGAAAAAGGCTACTGGCAGGATTTGCCGCTGACCGACATTCTGACCCGTCATGCCGCAAGCGACAGCATCGCGGTCATCGACGGCGAGCGTCAGTTGAGTTACCGGGAACTGAATCAGGCGGCGGATAATCTCGCCTGTAGCTTGCGTCGTCAGGGCATTAAACCCGGTGAAACCGCGCTGGTACAACTGGGTAACGTCGCTGAATTGTATATTACCTTTTTCGCGCTGCTGAAACTGGGCGTTGCGCCGGTGCTGGCGCTGTTCAGTCATCAGCGTAGTGAAATGAACGCATACGCCAGCCAGATTAAACCGGTGTTACTGATTGCCGATCGCCAACATGCGCTGTTTAGCGGGGATGATTTCCTCAATACATTTGTTGCAGAGCACTCCTCTATTCGCGTGGTGCAGCTGCTGAACGACAGCGGTGAGCATAACTTGCAGGATGCGATTAACCATCCGGCAGAGGATTTTACTGCCACACCGTCACCTGCCGATGAAGTGGCCTATTTTCAGCTCTCCGGCGGTACCACCGGCACACCGAAACTGATCCCACGCACTCACAATGACTATTACTACAGCGTACGTCGTAGCGTCGAGATTTGTCAGTTCACGCAACAGACACGCTACCTGTGCGCGATTCCTGCGGCCCACAACTACGCCATGAGTTCGCCAGGATCGCTGGGCGTCTTTCTCGCTGGCGGCACGGTCGTTCTGGCTGCCGACCCTAGCGCCACGCTCTGCTTCCCATTGATTGTAAAACATCAGGTGAACGTCACTGCGCTGGTGCCACCAGCAGTCAGCCTGTGGTTACAGGCGCTGACCGAAGGTGAAAGCCGGGCGCAGCTTGCCTCGCTGAAACTGTTACAGGTCGGTGGCGCACGTCTTTCTGCCACGCTTGCGGCGCGTATTCCCGCAGAGATTGGCTGCCAGTTACAGCAGGTATTCGGCATGGCGGAAGGGCTGGTGAACTACACCCGTCTTGATGATAGCGCGGAGAAAATTATCCATACCCAGGGCTATCCAATGTGTCCGGATGATGAAGTGTGGGTTGCCGATGCTGACGGAAATCCACTGCCGCAAGGGGAGGTTGGACGCCTGATGACGCGCGGGCCGTACACCTTCCGCGGCTATTACAAAAGCCCGCAGCACAATGCCAGCGCCTTTGATGCCAACGGTTTTTACTGTTCCGGCGATCTGATCTCTATTGATCCAGAGGGGTACATCACCGTGCAGGGGCGCGAGAAAGATCAGATCAACCGTGGCGGCGAGAAGATCGCTGCCGAAGAGATCGAAAACCTGTTGCTGCGCCATCCGGCGGTGATCTACGCCGCACTGGTGAGTATGGAAGATGAGCTGATGGGCGAAAAAAGCTGTGCTTATCTGGTGGTAAAAGAACCACTGCGTGCGGTACAGGTGCGTCGTTTCCTGCGTGAACAGGGTATTGCCGAATTTAAATTACCGGATCGCGTGGAGTGTGTAGATTCACTTCCGCTGACGGCGGTCGGGAAAGTCGATAAAAAACAATTACGTCAGTGGCTGGCGTCACGCGCATCAGCCTGAAGGAGAGAACACGATGGCTATTCCAAAATTACAGGCTTACGCACTGCCGGAGTCTCACGATATTCCGCAGAATAAAGTCAACTGGGCCTTTGAGCCGCAACGTGCCGCGTTGTTAATCCATGATATGCAGGACTATTTTGTTAGCTTCTGGGGCGAGAACTGCCCGATGATGGAGCAGGTGATCGCGAATATTGCGGCACTACGCGACTACTGCAAACAGCACAATATTCCGGTTTATTACACCGCCCAGCCGAAAGAGCAGAGCGATGAAGATCGGGCGCTGTTGAATGATATGTGGGGACCGGGCCTGACCCGTTCGCCGGAACAGCAAAAGGTGGTGGATCGCCTGACGCCAGATGCCGACGACACGGTGTTGGTGAAGTGGCGCTACAGCGCGTTTCATCGTTCTCCGCTGGAGCAAATGCTCAAAGAGAGTGGACGTAACCAGTTGATTATTACCGGGGTATACGCCCACATTGGCTGTATGACCACCGCAACCGACGCATTTATGCGCGATATTAAACCGTTTATGGTGGCGGATGCGCTGGCCGATTTCAGTCGTGACGAGCATTTGATGTCGCTGAAATATGTAGCCGGACGCTCTGGCCGGGTGGTGATGACCGAAGAACTATTACCTGCACCGATCCCTTCAACTAAAGCGGCGCTGCGAGAGGTGATCCTGCCGTTGCTGGACGAGTCCGATGAGCCGTTCGATGACGATAACCTAATTGATTACGGTCTGGATTCGGTGCGCATGATGGCGCTGGCGGCGCGCTGGCGCAAAGTGCATGGCGATATCGATTTTGTCATGCTGGCGAAAAATCCGACCATCGATGCCTGGTGGAAGCTACTCTCCCGCGAGGTGAAATGATGGATTTCAGCGGCAAAAATGTCTGGGTAACCGGTGCGGGGAAAGGTATTGGCTACGCCACGGCGCTGGCATTTGTTGAGGCCGGAGCGAAAGTTACAGGTTTTGATCAAGCGTTCACTCTGGAGCAATATCCCTTTGCGACCGAAGTAATGGATGTAGCCGACGCTGCGCAGGTGGCACAAGTGTGTCAGCGACTGTTAGCGCAAACGGAGCGACTGGACGTGCTGGTCAATGCGGCGGGAATTTTGCGCATGGGCGCGACCGATCAGCTCAGTAAAGAGGACTGGCAGCAGACTTTTTCGGTCAACGTCGGTGGCGCATTTAACCTGTTCCAGCAGACCATGAACCAGTTTCGCCGTCAGCGGGGCGGGGCGATTGTTACTGTGGCGTCCGACGCTGCACACACGCCGCGTATTGGTATGAGTGCTTACGGTGCGTCGAAAGCGGCGCTGAAAAGCCTGGCGTTGAGCGTCGGGCTGGAACTGGCGGGTAGCGGTGTACGCTGTAATGTGGTTTCCCCGGGGTCCACCGACACCGATATGCAACGCACGCTGTGGGTGAGTGATGACGCCGAAGAGCAGCGTATTCGCGGCTTTGGCGAGCAGTTTAAACTCGGCATTCCACTGGGGAAAATCGCCCGTCCACAAGAGATCGCCAACACGATTTTGTTCCTCGCCTCTGACCTCGCCAGCCATATCACCCTACAGGATATTGTGGTAGATGGCGGCTCAACACTGGGGGCATAAGCATGATCTGGAAACGCCATTTAACGCTCGACGAACTGAACGCCACCAGCGATAACACAATGGTGGCGCATCTTGGAATTGTGTATACCCGTCTGGGCGATGATGTGCTGGAAGCCGAAATGCCGGTTGATACCCGTACTCATCAGCCGTTTGGCCTGCTGCATGGCGGCGCGTCGGCGGCGCTGGCGGAAACCCTGGGATCGATGGCCGGATTTATGATGACTCGCGACGGACAGTGCGTGGTGGGCACGGAGCTTAACGCCACACATCATCGCCCAGTGTCTGAGGGAAAGGTACGCGGCGTCTGCCAGCCGCTGCATCTTGGGCGGCAAAATCAGAGCTGGGAAATCGTTGTTTTCGATGAGCAGGGGCGGCGTTGCTGTACTTGTCGGCTGGGTACGGCGGTTTTGGGATGAACCCGACAGAATTAAATGAGATTGCAGGAAAACTCAGTTAACGAAGTGATCAAGTTAACATTGTTAAGTTAAATATTGGTTTCAACTCCGATTTACATAGTTGCTGTGTTGTTAAATTGCACAAAGATGTTATAGAAACAAAATGTAACATCTCTATGGACACGCACACGGATAACAACTATGAACAAATCAGGGAAATACCTCGTCTGGACAGTGCTCTCTGTAATGGGAGCATTTGCTCTGGGATACATTGCTTTAAATCGTGGGGAACAGATCAACGCGCTGTGGATTGTGGTGGCGTCGGTCTGTATCTATCTGATCGCTTACCGTTTTTATGGTCTTTATATTGCCAAAAATGTATTGGCGGTTGACCCGACGCGTATGACGCCAGCGGTGCGCCATAACGACGGGCTGGACTATGTGCCGACGGACAAGAAAGTGCTGTTCGGTCACCATTTTGCGGCTATTGCCGGAGCAGGCCCGTTGGTGGGGCCGGTACTGGCGGCGCAAATGGGCTACCTACCGGGGATGATCTGGCTACTTGCCGGGGTGGTTCTCGCCGGTGCGGTGCAGGATTTCATGGTGCTGTTTGTTTCCACGCGCCGTGACGGTCGCTCGCTGGGCGAGCTGGTTAAAGAAGAGATGGGGCCAACCGCCGGGGTGATTGCGCTGGTGGCCTGCTTTATGATCATGGTCATTATCCTTGCAGTACTGGCGATGATCGTGGTGAAAGCCCTGACTCATAGCCCGTGGGGAACGTATACCGTTGCGTTCACCATTCCGCTGGCGCTGTTCATGGGGATTTATCTGCGCTATCTGCGTCCGGGCCGCATTGGGGAAGTGTCGGTGATTGGCCTGGTATTCCTGATTTTCGCCATTATCTCTGGCGGCTGGGTGGCAGAAAGCCCGACCTGGGCACCGTACTTTGACTTTACCGGCGTGCAACTGACCTGGATGCTGGTGGGGTACGGTTTTGTGGCGGCGGTTCTACCGGTGTGGTTGCTGCTGGCTCCGCGTGACTACCTCTCTACCTTCCTGAAAATCGGGACTATCGTCGGTCTGGCGGTAGGCATTTTGATTATGCGTCCGACGCTGACCATGCCTGCGCTGACCAAATTTGTAGATGGCACTGGTCCGGTATGGACCGGTAATCTGTTCCCGTTCCTGTTTATTACTATCGCCTGTGGCGCGGTGTCTGGCTTCCATGCGCTGATCTCTTCCGGCACCACACCGAAGATGCTGGCGAACGAAGGTCAGGCGTGCTTTATCGGCTACGGCGGGATGTTGATGGAATCCTTCGTGGCGATTATGGCACTGGTTTCTGCCTGTATCATCGATCCGGGCGTGTACTTCGCGATGAACAGCCCGATGGCGGTGCTGGCTCCGGCGGGGACGGCGGATGTAGTGGCATCTGCTGCGCAGGTAGTGAGTAGCTGGGGCTTTAGCATTACGCCAGATACGTTAAATCAGATTGCCAGCGAAGTGGGTGAACAGTCGATCATTTCCCGTGCGGGCGGTGCGCCGACCCTGGCGGTGGGGATGGCCTACATTCTGCACGGCGCGCTGGGTGGCATGATGGATGTGGCGTTCTGGTATCACTTCGCCATTCTGTTTGAAGCACTGTTTATTCTGACGGCGGTGGATGCGGGTACGCGTGCTGCGCGCTTTATGTTGCAGGATCTGCTGGGCGTGGTTTCTCCGGGCCTGAAACGGACCGATTCACTGCCTGCTAACCTGCTGGCAACGGCGCTGTGCGTGCTGGCGTGGGGTTACTTTCTGCATCAGGGCGTGGTCGATCCGCTGGGCGGTATTAACACTCTGTGGCCGCTGTTTGGTATTGCCAACCAGATGCTGGCAGGGATGGCGCTGATGCTTTGTGCTGTGGTGCTGTTCAAAATGAAACGTCAACGTTACGCCTGGGTGGCGCTGGTACCAACGGCCTGGCTGCTGATTTGTACCCTGACCGCAGGCTGGCAGAAAGCGTTTAGCCCGGATGCGAAAGTCGGTTTCCTGGCGATTGCTAACAAGTTCCAGGCAATGATCGACAGCGGCAATATTCCGTCGCAGTATACTGAGTCACAACTGGCGCAACTGGTGTTCAACAACCGTCTGGATGCCGGATTAACCATCTTCTTTATGGTGGTTGTGGTGGTTCTGGCGCTGTTCTCGATTAAGACGGCACTGGCGGCATTGAAAGAGCCGAAGCCAACGGCGAAAGAAACGCCGTATGAGCCAATGCCGGAAAATGTCGAGGAGATCGTGGCGCAGGCGAAAGGCGCGCACTAAAGTCAGAGTGAGGGGGGATGTTGGCGTAGTGCCTGGGGTTCCCCCTCACCCTAACCCTCTCCCCGGTGGGGCGAGGGGACTGACCGAGCGCGTTGATAGCTATTAATGCACTCTCTCAGCAACCTGATTACCGGAGGTATTGATGTTTGATTCACTGGCAAAAGCCGGAAAATATTTAGGTCAGGCGGCGAAGCTGATGATTGGTATGCCTGATTACGACAACTATGTCGAACATATGCGGGTTAACCATCCCGATCAAACGCCGATGACCTACGAGGAGTTTTTCCGTGAGCGGCAGGACGCGCGCTACGGTGGAAAAGGCGGCGCGCGCTGCTGCTAAATCTGTACGTCAGACTTTAAACGATTCCACTTTTTCGAACGCTGCACGCAACGTATCTGGTGTCAGCGTGACCGGCAGGTAATGAATGGATTCCGCCGGACGCAAGGTGTGCGCAATCACTTTGTCGATCTCTGCCTGATTATTGATATCCACTTCCAGCTCCGCCAGCGTGGTCGGCAGATGAAAACGCTGATACGCCCCGGTTAATTGCGCCAGCACATCATCCTGACCCAGCAAGGCGCTTTGCACCAGAATTCCGTAGGCGACTTTGGTGCCGTGGAGAAACTTCTCGGTTTGTGGCAGTACAGTCAGACCGTTATGCACGGCATGGGCCGCCGCCACACGCGTAAAACGATCGCCCAGACCACCGACCATTCCGCCTCCGGCGATAATCGCATCGACCACATCGCAAAATGATCGCGTTAACTGCTGGTTTTGCTGATCGGCAAGCGCCTGCTCGCTACTGTTTAACAAGACGTCGCGAATGACCTGCGCATTATTGATTCCCAGCCGTACGGTTAGCGGCAGCGTTTCTGGCTGAGGAGCCAGCACCACCGCTTCATACCATTTCGCCAGCGTGTCACCGATTCCTGCCAGCAGATATTCTTGCGGCGCATTGAGGATTATCTCCGGTTCCACCAGCACCATAAAATTGGCGTCGTCAAAAATCTCATAATGTAGCGCCTGTCCGGCATCGTTGTACCAGACAGAGAGTGGTGTCCAGGCAGCGCAGGTAGCGGCAATCGTTGGAACGGCAACAAACGGCAGACCGAGACGGCGGGCGAGGGCTTTCGCGGTGTCGAGCAGTGCGCCGCCGCCGACGCCAATCACCACGCTGCGATCGTCACCGGACTCAGCCGCCAGTTGTTGCACATTGCTTTCACTGCAATGACCGCGAAACAAAATATGCTTTGCTCCTGGCAGTTCAAACGCCGATGGAAGTTTGGTTTGCGCCGCGGCAAGTGCACGTTCACCGTAGATCCACACTGCGCGAGAAAGTTGTTCATCAGTGAAAAAATCATGCAGGTGATTGAGACTGCCGGGATGAGAAAAGTAGTTAGCAGGGCCAACGACGACGCGGATAGGATTGTGAGGCATGTTGTGTTGTCCTTATTGTTTTATTTAGACATCTAAACGTCTTGATTGCCAAATACTAGCATCGTGTTATAGTGGCTTCAACACGCAACTTTGTCAGGCACAATAAAAATGACAAATAACCCTCTGATTCCACAAAGCAAACTTCCACAACTTGGCACCACTATTTTCACCCAGATGAGCGCACTGGCGCAGCAACACCAGGCGATTAACCTGTCACAAGGCTTTCCTGATTTTGATGGACCGCGCTATTTGCAGGAACGGCTGGCGTACCACGTTGCCCAGGGAGCAAACCAATACGCGCCTATGACTGGCGTGCAGGCCTTGCGCGAGGCGATTGCTCAGAAAACGGAACGGCTGTATGGCTATCAACCAGATGCCGACAGCGATATCACCGTAACAGCAGGGGCGACGGAAGCGCTGTACGCAGCGATTACTGCATTGGTGCGCAATGGCGATGAAGTGATTTGCTTTGATCCCAGCTATGACAGTTACGCCCCCGCCATCACGCTTGCGGGTGGAATAGTGAAACGTATTGCACTGCAACCACCGCATTTTCGCGTGGACTGGCAGGAATTTGCCGCATTGTTAAGCGAGCGCACCCGACTGGTGATCCTTAACACCCCGCATAACCCCAGTGCTACTGTCTGGCAGCAGACTGATTTTTCCGCTTTGTGGCAGGCAATTGCCGGGCACGAGATTTTTGTCATTAGCGATGAAGTTTACGAGCATATCAACTTTTCACAGCAGGGCCATGCCAGTGTGCTGGCGCATCCGCAACTGCGTGAGCGGGCGGTGGCGGTGTCATCGTTTGGCAAGACCTATCATATGACCGGCTGGAAAGTGGGCTATTGCGTTGCGCCTGCGCCCATCAGCGCCGAGATCCGCAAAGTGCATCAGTATCTGACTTTTTCGGTGAATACCCCGGCGCAGCTGGCCCTTGCCGATATGCTGCGAGCAGAACCTGAACACTACCTTGCGTTACCGGACTTTTATCGCCAGAAGCGCGATATTCTGGTGAACGCCTTAAGTGAGAGTCGGCTGGAGATTTTACCGTGCGAAGGCACTTACTTTTTGCTGGTGGATTACAGCGCGGTTTCTTCGTTGGATGACGTTGAGTTTTGCCAGTGGCTGACGCGGGAGCATGGCGTGGCGGCGATCCCGCTGTCGGTATTTTGCGCCGATCCCTTCCCCCATAAGCTCATTCGTCTCTGTTTTGCCAAGAAGGAATCGACGTTGCTGGCGGCAGCTGAACGCCTGCGCCAGCTGTAATTATTTTACTGTCCAGGCGCGGGAATATTGACGGTCAGCAAATAACTCTTGCAGGCCGTTAATTTGTTTCAGGCGCAACACTTCGTCGCTGTCCATACCCAGCTCTTTGCCGATTTTATTGTCGTCCCATCCTAACTGGCTGAGTTCACGAACGATTTCTGACATGGCTGTGATTTGGTGGCGTCCACGAGCGCGGTTATGACGAATAGTCGCGGCGATGCGTTCGTTACGTGTTCCTTCCAGACAGGTGACCGGTAAATATCCTTTTAATCGCATTTTTAACGTGTTAGAGCCTTTACCAATTTCATGACGGTGAAAGCCATCCACGATTTCCAGAGCATTTTTATCTGTGTGCGTGACCACAATAGGTTGGGTAAAACCATCTATCTCAATGGATTTTTGTAACAGTTTTTTCTCGGGCGGTGCCACATTGTTTGGGTTGTAATCATTTGGCATAAGTTGGCTGTTTTTAACCCACAGAACACAATCTACTGGCTCTTCACGAAAGGGGCTAACCTGATGGATCGCCAGGCGGATTTCGTTAATCGCTTTGATGCGATCGTCTTCCGGCAAGCTGGCGAGAAATTGGGTTAAATCCTGCGTTAATTGTTGTTGCATAGTATTCCCCACTCCTGACGTTTTACTTTTATCCGTTCGTTATAACGCTGATAATTCTTCGCTTTGGTTGGGCTAAATGATAATGCCCGACACCAGTAATCGTTATTCAGTAACACCTTGCAAATTCGCCGCCAGGAGGGGATATCTTTCGCGCCAATGTCCCCGTGCTGGGTCTGTGGCACCTCGACACCTTTTTTCTGATACCAATGCAAGTAAATGGCAATTTTGTTGCGGTAATGCTCAGCCGTTTTCTCCGGCATGCTATCAAGCAGCAATAATGCATACTCTTGCCAGTCTAAATGCTCTGGTTTGAGGATTTTCCGATGACCATAAAAATGATTGTCATGTCCGGCGTAAATGCCGCCACTTTTTACCCCGCTAACTCGTGCGCACATAGCAGCCCAGCGATCCGGTTCGATAACGTGATAGAGCCATAATCCTTGCCGTTGCTCCGGGCCAAAAGGTTCGCAAATTCGCATATGACGCAGGGGAACGCCTGCCTGATACATGATATTATACAATGGGTTACATAGGGATTTATGATTAGCATACCAGGTCCAGATATCAGCTACTTTCCAGTCGTAGATGGGGTAAATGTACCAGCTGTGACCGCCTGGTGCGGCTGTGGTCCAGGGCTTATCATCGGCAAAACGTTGTTTACTTAAACTGGCGATGGCGACAAAACGGTTGTAGGACTCATCCGCACGGATGCCGATCATCATCGCCGCCGGACGTTTTTGTGAAAACCATTCGGCAAACTCACGTACAAATTGTTCGAAGGTCATGCCTGGCTGGTAAAAGGAGAAAAAGTCAGGATCGGTTATCGCTTCTTGCGGGGGCTGACGCACCCATTCGACATCAGATTCCCAGCACTGCCATTCTGGTTGGTATTGTGAAAGGGAATTTTGCGTCTTGAGTGGGAGTGCTACCCAGTAAAACTCTTCAATAACGTCGGTATACAACTCGCGTAACGACTGTACATAGTCGATGGTACAAGAGAACTGTGCTTCCCAGTCGATAAACAAAACGCAGATTTTTTTTCCCAATTTTCTGGCAAGTTCGGCGGTAAGATGCAGCATTAATCCGGAATCTTTACCCCCCGAAAAAGAAACGCAAACACGGGGCAAGGTGTTAAGTGTCCAGGTAATACGTTCCTGTGCAGCTTCTAAAATATTCAGCGGAAGAGGGATTTTATAAATAGACATCTGAAAACGCTCTCTGAACGTTACTGGGTGACTTGTGAGATGAATCCGCTAATTATAGGGTAAACGAAGCAAGATAGAGCACATTATTTTATATTCACACAATGAATCAATTGATGCGTAATATAACATTTATCCGTGGTAATAAATCAGAAGCTATCATTTAAACGATCTATGAATCGTGAGAAGACAAGGTTGTTCAACGAAGCCTTGTTATAGGAAATATAAAGTTTAACCGTAGGAAGTGGTCGTTCCAGTTTTATCTCTTGTAACTTCAAAAAATCACGATGTAAATCGTACAGTTCGGTGGGCACAATGCCCAATAAGTCAGTAACAGAAATACTATTAATTATCGTCAACAAAGAAGAACTGCGAAATGAAACTTTACGGTTCATAAAACGTTCATCTATGTCCATTTGAATTTCATCAATTCCTGCTGATTTAGATATCAACAAGGTGAATTCTTCGGCGATAATTTGTTCATAGTTACTGGTATCGGTAATACGAGGATGTTTGTTGCTACATATAAGAGAATTGCGAATAGTATGTACCGGCATGCAGATGACAGAGCGGCTAATTACTGGTTGCAGTGTAATTGCCAGGTCAGCTTTGCGTTGAACTAACAATTCTTCAGCGTTTTCAGCTGAAAGCAGTATGTCATGGCATTCTATATCGATTGAAGTATCTTGTCTTAGACAGCGGATTAGCATGTTGTTATTACTACAAGAAATAAGCTGAGGACCGTAGATAATAAAATTTTTCTTCAGCTCAGACTTATTAACGATATTGATCGTTTGTTCAAGGCCTCGGAGATTTTTCTCAAGATGGTGATGCAGATTTAACCCTGTTGTAGTCGGCGCGATACCTTTCCCTGAGCGGATGAATAACGGGTCATTAAATTGCGCGCGTAAACGTTGTAACGACTGACTCACGGCAGATGGCGTTATATATAATGATTCTGCTGCTTTGCTAATGCTGAGGTGTTGATAAATGCACTCAAATATGACCAGTAAATTGAGGTCGAATTTTTTTAAATCATAAAGATTAGCCATAACATACTCCGTTATATTATCTTGTCCATAAATCATTCTTGTAATCAATGATTCTACTGTTTTATTTATATTTGTTATGTTTTATTACTTAACTCTGGATTAAGTTTTTCTAAAGTAACACAGTTGTCTGGAGGGGAAGAAGCAATTCATGCGTTTTTAGAATGGTTGAAAAGCAAGGATGTATTTCAACCATCCATGAATTATCTTCTATTTATTTTCCATAATGATATTAAGCGTTTTCTGATCGGGCAACCCCACGGCCTGTTGCAGCGTATTTTCCTTACTCATGTAATAGATAGCCGGTGTGACATTTGCCCCCAGATCGTCCATGAGTTTCTCGTTGTCGCTTAACACTTTCATTTGCTCTGTACTTACGTTTGTAGGCACATTTAGATTAAGTTTGCCGCCAGAGGCTTCATATTCTTGCCAGGTTTTTGAGGGATCTTTAGAGGCCAGAATTGCCGCGGCTGTCGCCGGACTTTCTGGTTTGATAACCCCAACCAACAATGTTCTCAACTGTACTTTGCCAGAATCAACCCACGGGCGCGCCTGCTGCCAGAACTGTTTACAATATGGGCAGAACGGATCGGCGAAAACGTAGACTATGACTGGCGCGTCTTTTTTACCGTCGAGGAGCCAGTGCGATTGTTCCATCCGTTGCCACATTTCGCGTCCGGCTGGCGCATAAATTTCTTTTTCGATAAGCATGTTACTCAGGTTTTCACCTTTCTCGTTGTACATGTAACCAGAGATAGCGTGCTTACCATCTGGAGTCAGGTAAATGGTGACGCCCATATCCTGATACTTGCCGAGATAACCTTTCATTCCGCCGGGGGCATCGAACGTTTTGATGATCTTAATGCCCTGTTTTTCAATCGCTTTTACCGGAGCAGGAAGTTCCTCTGCAAAGGCGATTGTAGGAAGCAGAGCCAGTAAAAGTATCTTTTTTAACATTAATTTGTCCTTTTCAGTCAGTGCAAAAATGGAGTAAAAGGCATAACCTATCACTGTCATAGGTAAGAGCTTAGATCAGGTGATTGCCCTTTGTTTATGAGGGTGTTGTAATCCATGTCGTTGTTGCATTTGTAAGGGCAACACCACAGCCTGCAGGCAGGCGCTGAAGATACCAAAGGGTAGTTCAGATTACACGGTCACCTGGAAAGGGGGCCCATTTTACTTTTTATCGCCACTGGCGGTGCAAAGTTCACAAAGTTGTCTTACGACGGTTGTAAGGTAAAACTTATCGATTTGATAATGGAAACGCATTAGCCGAATCGGCAAAAATTGGTTACCTTACATCTCATCGAAAACACGGAGGAAGTATAGATGTCCTTGATTAACACCAAAATTAAACCTTTTAAAAACCAGGCATTCAAAAACGGCGAATTCATCGAAATCACCGAAAAAGATACCGAAGGCCGCTGGAGCGTCTTCTTCTTCTACCCGGCTGACTTTACTTTCGTATGCCCGACCGAATTGGGTGACGTTGCTGACCACTACGAAGAACTGCAGAAACTGGGCGTAGACGTATACGCAGTATCTACCGATACTCACTTCACCCACAAAGCATGGCACAGCAGCTCTGAAACTATCGCTAAAATCAAATATGCGATGATCGGCGACCCGACTGGCGCCCTGACCCGTAACTTCGACAACATGCGTGAAGATGAAGGTCTGGCTGACCGTGCGACCTTCGTTGTTGACCCGCAGGGTATCATCCAGGCAATCGAAGTTACCGCTGAAGGCATTGGCCGTGACGCGTCTGACCTGCTGCGTAAAATCAAAGCAGCACAGTACGTAGCTTCTCACCCAGGTGAAGTTTGCCCGGCTAAATGGAAAGAAGGTGAAGCAACTCTGGCTCCGTCTCTGGACCTGGTTGGTAAAATCTAAATTTCCTTCGTCTTTCGCGCCATAGCGGCGTTGGCGTCGCCAGCTCACCCCGGTCACTTACTTGTGTAAGCTCCCGGGGATTCACAGGCTAGCCGCCTTGCTCTGGCGTGAAATACTTCGGAAATTCACCTAATTCTTCGGGTGCTGCGGCACCCGATTTTCTTCCCCGCACCATGATGCAAGCTGCATCCAGGTAGCCGCAGAGGCCGCTTGCATGATGATGTTTAAAGCCCAGGAGATAAACATGCTCGACACAAATATGAAAACTCAACTCAAGGCTTACCTTGAGAAATTGACCAAGCCTGTTGAGTTAATTGCCACGCTGGATGACAGCGCTAAATCGGCAGAAATCAAGGAACTGTTGGCTGAAATCGCAGAACTGTCAGACAAAGTCACCTTTAAAGAAGATAACAGCTTGCCAGTGCGTAAGCCGTCTTTCCTGATCACTAACCCAGGTTCCAACCAGGGGCCACGTTTTGCAGGTTCCCCGCTGGGCCACGAGTTCACCTCGCTGGTACTGGCGTTGTTGTGGACCGGTGGTCATCCGTCGAAAGAAGCGCAGTCTCTGCTGGAGCAGATTCGCCATATTGACGGTGATTTTGAATTCGAAACCTATTACTCGCTCTCTTGCCACAACTGCCCGGACGTAGTGCAGGCGCTGAACCTGATGAGCGTACTGAATCCGCGTATTAAGCATACGGCAATTGACGGCGGCACCTTCCAGAACGAAATCACCGATCGCAACGTGATGGGCGTTCCGGCAGTGTTCGTAAATGGGAAAGAGTTTGGTCAGGGCCGCATGACTATTTCCGAAATCGTCGCCAAAATTGATACTGGCGCGGAAAAACGTGCGGCAGAAGAGCTGAACAAGCGTGATGCTTATGACGTATTAATCGTCGGTTCCGGCCCGGCGGGTGCAGCGGCAGCAATTTACTCCGCACGTAAAGGCATCCGTACCGGTCTGATGGGCGAACGTTTTGGTGGTCAGATCCTCGATACCGTTGATATCGAAAACTACATTTCTGTACCGAAGACCGAAGGGCAGAAGCTGGCAGGTGCGCTGAAAGTTCACGTTGATGAATACGACGTTGATGTGATCGACAGCCAGAGCGCGAGCAAACTGATCCCGGCAGCGGTTGAAGGCGGCCTGCATCAGATTGAAACAGCTTCTGGCGCGGTACTGAAAGCACGCAGTATTATCGTGGCGACCGGTGCAAAATGGCGTAACATGAACGTTCCGGGCGAAGATCAATATCGCACCAAAGGCGTGACCTACTGCCCGCACTGCGACGGCCCGCTGTTTAAAGGCAAACGCGTAGCGGTCATCGGCGGCGGTAACTCCGGCGTGGAAGCGGCAATCGACCTGGCGGGTATCGTTGAGCACGTAACTCTGCTGGAATTTGCGCCAGAAATGAAAGCCGACCAGGTTCTGCAGGACAAACTGCGCAGCCTGAAAAACGTCGACATTATTCTGAATGCGCAAACCACGGAAGTGAAAGGCGACGGCAGCAAAGTTGTTGGTCTGGAATATCGCGATCGTGTCAGCGGCGATATTCACAACATCGAACTGGCCGGTATTTTCGTCCAGATTGGTCTGCTGCCGAACACCAACTGGCTCGAAGGCGCAGTCGAACGTAACCGCATGGGCGAGATTATCATTGATGCGAAATGCGAAACCAACGTCAAAGGCGTGTTCGCTGCGGGTGACTGTACAACGGTTCCGTACAAGCAGATCATCATCGCCACTGGCGAAGGTGCCAAAGCCTCTCTGAGTGCTTTTGACTACCTGATTCGCACCAAAACAGCATAAGAAGAAGTAAGATTCACCTGCAATTGCTTAGCCGCCGGGGTCAAACCTGGCGGCTTTTTTATTGCAATAAAAAGCCCCGCCGGGATGGCTCCGGGCAGGGCGACATAAATACTTTTATCTATTAGCGAACGACCAGCACCGGCAGATTGGCGTGGCGGATAACGCTTGAGGCGTTAGAACCTAACAGATGGGTCGAAATCGATGGGTTGCGCGAACCGATAACGACAACATCAGCCCCCAGTTCTTCTGCCAACTCATTGACTTCATCCCGCACGCTACCAAAACGGACATGTTGTTTAATGCGGGAAGGATCGATGGTGAAGTGGCTGACCATCGTTTGCAAACGTTCTTCTGCTTCATGTTGCAGATGCTCTTCAAAACGGCGCACATCAGCGGCAAAACGGTGCAGGCTCAGGCTGGCTGAGCCTGGTAGCACGTGAAGTAGATGAATAACTCCATCATCCTGGGCGAGGAATTCAGCGTGGCGAACAGCTTTGTCGCTCAATTCCATTTCAAATACATCCACTGGCATAATGATTGTTTTGTACATAAGCATTCTCTCCTTGTTTTTGCATGTATACATAACAGCACATTATTGATTATGAATCTATGATTTGCGAGGCTGATTCGATCTGAATTTGCGATTGATCTGGAAAATAAATAAAACCAGGTACTACCAGCGTTGTTCAAGGTATAGCACTGCAGCAACAATAATAGCTGCTATGAATATATAAAACGCAGTGATACTGAGAGCTTCGCTCATATGGGGTTCCGCAGATGAATAACCAGTTCAGATTAGAATGCTGTGCTTAAGAGCAAAATGATAAATCTGGTTGATATTTGAGCGGAAAGAGGATGCGAGTGCATCCTCTGGGCAAAGCGAGTTATCGCTTGTGCAGATGGGATTAAAGCAGGTAGTCGCCAGCAGCTTCTGGCTGGTATTCGAGTTCCAGCACTTCAAGGTGGGTTGCAACGCCGCCCGGAAGTTCCCAGTGAATGGAATCGCCAACGCGCAGCCCCAGCAGTGCGGCACCTACCGGAGCCATAACGGAAAGCTGAGTATTGCTATCGGTCATTTTTGCCGGATACACCAGCGTGCGCACACGCACTTCGCCATCGCTAAGATTGCGGAATTTAACCCGGCTGTTCATTGTCACCACGTCGTGTGGCATCTCTTCTGGCGAACACATTTGGGCGCGATCCAACTCTGCGTTTAACGCGTCGGCGATTGGCAAACCAGCATAGGCGGGTTGCTCCAGCAGAATATCGATGCGTTCGGCATCCAGGTCGTTAATGATGATAGTTGGTCTGGACATTTTTACTCCATGTCGTCGGTACTGCGAGTGTCGCAGATAAACATACCCAAAAGAAAACCCTCACCGTCAGGCGGCGAGGGTTTAACTCACATGATGATACTGACTGTTGCTCACTCTTTGAAGTGATTTGCATCACATTCAGGGAATTCCTCAATGCAGCGCATTATGTATAAATCTTAATCGTCATGGTTTATGGAAGACGAATTAGCGTGTTTTGTAAATCAGATGATTAATAACCTGCTTTATCAATCACAAAGGTTTTGCCACAGTTGCCTGGGTGTGGTTGCGGCAAGAATGAGTTTGCAGAAAGCGGAGCGTTGATGGCGTCAGCTTTGATTGAAATCTGAATTTCAGTCAAATACGCAGGGTTACCCTGGCACGTTAGCTTAACGGCTTTCACGTTCTCTTTTCCCCAGCTTTTGGCAAAGGCGGCGTCAAAGTCACGGCGGCTCACTGTCTTACCGTAGTTATCCGCAAGGAATTTTCCGGCTTCGCTCTCTTTAATTTCTTGATTCAGGCGTACCATCGTGCCGAAGTAAGCGTCCGGATCAAAACCAAAGCAGACGCCGTGTTTGGCATATTCGTAACGTTCCAGGCAGGAACGACTGCCAGCTCCCGGCATGACTTCATTTAGTTTAGCTGCCGTTTCCAGCGATAACCCGGTTTCCGGCGATGAACACATCCGGCTGGCGCGCGCCTCTGGTAGATTCGGGATTGGGCGAGTAGCGCAACCAAAGCGCATCCAGCGTCGTTCATCAACACCACGGGCCGCAACCGATTTAGGCAATCCCGGCCATAGACCATGTACGGTCAGAAAGTCGGCTTTGTTGGGTGTTTCGGTTTGCAGGCGACATTCATCCCGTTCGTTACGATTTCGATCGTGTTGACTCTGGCAGAACCCGGTTTGCCAGGAGAGAGCAAGGACATAGCGATCAAAATCGCCATACTGTTTTGCCTGCAACGCCACAGCGTTGACAGAAGAGAAGGGAAGCAGAGAAACTGCGAGCAACGCGGCATTACGCCAGAATGCTTTCATAATGGGTGTGGAACTCATACATACACTGAATACTACCTATTAAATCATAAAAAAGCCCGCCTGGTGGGCTTACCTGGCGGGCGTGATGATTTATTCAGCGTTTGGCGAACGTATTAGTTCCACATAGCGAGAATCGGCCAGCCAACCAACAGCAGCATAGAGATGTAAATCACCCCGAAGATTGCGCCAAGACGCCAGTAATCTTTTGATTTCACATAGCCGCAGCCGTAAATAATCACCCCAGGACCGGTTGCATACGGCGTCAGACAGCCCATGATACCGATAGACAGCACCAGCAGGATACACAGTTGTTCCATTGGTACGCCCGGAATACCTTTACCGACGGCCAGAATAACCGGCAGCATGGTTGCGGTGTGCGCAGACAGGCTGGCAAACAGGTAGTGCGCAAAGTAGAACACCAGAACCAGTACAATCACCGTTGCGTTTGGTGAGAATCCTTCCAGGTGCGTACTCATGGTACCGGCGAACCAGTCAATAAAGCCAGAACGAGTCAGGCCATTAGCCATCACAACCAAAGTTGCCAGGTTGACCAGCGTGTTCCATGCGCTGTTATAGCGGGTAATGTCTTTCCACGGCACAACGTGCAGGGCCAGCATTAGCGAAACTGCCAGCAGACCTACCGCAGTAGCATTAATGACTTCACTGCCAAATACCCACAAACCTAAGCTGAGCAATACAAGGCCAATCAGCGTCCACTCTCTGCGTGTCAGCGCACCCATGGTTTTTAGTTCATCACCCGCCCAGGTTGCTACTTCTTCACTGTGTGTGATTTCCGGTTTGTAAAGCACGTAGGAAAGCCACGGCGCAATGATAAGTAAGATAACGCCAACCGGCAGGAAGCAGAGGAACCACTGCAACCAGCTAATCTGGATGCCGGCAATTTTGCTGACGAACTCCAGACCCAGCACGTTTGGTGCCGCACCGGTGACAAACATGGACGAACTCAGACTGGTACTAATGACCATCATCCACATCAAATAGCCGCCAATACGACGCGCGGACGGATCGTTCGGGAATGATTTAAACAGCGGCGGCAGGTTTTTAATGACCGGAAAAACCGTACCTCCGGTACGCGCGGTGTTGGACGGTGTAAACGGTGCCAGCAGAATGTCGATAATGACTATCGCATAACCTAACGTCAGCGTGCGTTTGCCCATGAATTTCACCAGGAAAAGGGCAATGCGACGACCTAACCCGGAAACTTCATACCCTAATGCAAAAATAAATGCGCCAAATACCAGCCATACCGTGGTGCTGGAAAAACCAGCCAGACCCCATTTCAGCGCCTGTTTTTGCGCATTAAACGCTGGGTCAGCTAATTCTTTGGCATCAAAGAGAAGGTAATTACTGCCAATAACGCAAATAGTAACCGCAATAAAACTGATCGCTGTTGCCGGAATTGGCTCGAGGATCATGCCGACAATCATTGCCACAAACACAGCGAAGTAATGCCATGCCTGCGGTGGCATACCGTCGGGGACAGGGATAAGAAACATGACGCCCATCACCACCAGTGGGGCCAATAGTTTCCATATATTATCTTTTGCTAAAGACATACGGGTTCTCCGAAAATTAATATTTCCAAATTTATCAAGTGCTTAAATAATTAAATCTGTGCTAAAAACCAGGTAAGGATCAGCAGGTCGGCACTGCCGCCTGGACTGAGATTTCGTTCGATACACTCCCTGTCGAACTGCCGGAGATAATCGAGATCGGCGGGGGTTCGGATGCCCCCTTTTTGCAATAATGTTTGCGCCTTGCGCTGTAGCCAGCGCAGGCCCCCCTCGCCACCGCGCGATGCAACGTTGGTATCGCCGTTGATCGCCATCAGTAGGAGTAAGGTATCGAGCAATGCCAGTTCAGGATCTAACCCCTGATCCAGCAGAGTGAGGTAATGCGGCAGGGCGTGGTTGATCACCAGTGGATAACCCGCTTCGGCTTCACCGCGTGCGCCGGTAAGGCCTAGCTGCTGGTACAACCGTTGACCTGCCGTCAGTTGTGAATTATTGGTACGCAGTTCGCGATCGGTCAGGCCACGGCAGAAACTTGCCGCCGTCGCACAAATGGTTATTGGCGTTACCGACTGGTTGAGTTGAAGCAAACGGCCAATTGCCGCACACAGTAGCCCTAAAGAAAAAATGCTGCCTTTATGCGTGTTTACGCCCGCAGTGGCGCGGAACATATCACCTTCGCAAGCCATACCAATTGGGCGTAATCCGTGGAGTACCGCTTCTGGTGCCATTTCAGCACTACAGGCACCAAATTCAATGAAACGGGGTAACCAGCCCTGAATCGCCAGCGCGCTGCGGTGAAAATCTTCCAGCGCCATATCTTTGTGCGCACCGCAGTTAATCCGATCCACGAGGCCTGGTTTCGGTGACAGATTGACTTCAGTCAGCATGGCGCGCCAGCCCAGCAGGGCGTACTCATCGATTAATGACGTCGCAAGCTTTGTGGTTTTAGTTGACGTTGCAGGCATCGACATCGTTCAGCAGCGCCTCCATGCGGTTGAGTAAATCGGTCAGTTGATGGGTTTTTCCACGCGCGCAAATAGCTGCGCTTTGCTCGCACAACAGGCAGCGGCGAGGCGGCAGTGAATAGTCGCGGCGGGAGAGAATTTCGCCTTCGGGTGTCAGGACATCGATATCCCATAACCGCCCGAGAGGATGACTATGTTCAAGCTCAATGGTGGCGAGCTTGAGGTCGCGAGCCGGGGCGGCAATGCTCAACATGCCCTCCGGCCCGCTGGCGGAAACCAGTGCAGCCTGCTCCTGAATTTGCCAGCCCTGTTTTGCGGCTAAGGCACGCAAGGCTGTCACGCCATGATTAAAAATTCGGCGTGTGACCTCGCTGTCTTTAATCGGCCCAGGCGCAACCACGGTAAAGGAGACCAGTGGAACAGGATGGCGCTTGAGCCAGACGTGTTGCCGTGCTTGCCTTTCATCCCGGCTGACGAGCAGCTCGGGAATTGACACCGCATGGTGGCTGGCGAGTTCAGGAAGCAGGTGCATGGCTTATTCCTTCACCTGATGCACAACATCGATCACCGAGCCATCGCGGTAACGCACAACGGCAACGACGCGGTCGGTGAATTCAATCGGCTGTGGTTCACCGGTCAGCAGACGCGCACGTTCACGCAGCCACTCAATAGAAACCACTTTGATCCCCGCTTCCTGCAGACGTTCTGCCAGTTCCGGACGTGCCGGGTTAACTGCGATACCGTGGTCTGTGACCAGAATATCGACACTGGAGCCCGGGGTGATGCAGGTCAGCACGTTATCCACCAGCGTCGGAATACGACCGCGTACCAGCGGTGCGACGATGATGGAAAGTGCAGAGGCAATCGCGGTATCGCAGTGACCACCGGAAGCGCCACGCAGTACGCCGTCAGAGCCGGTCAGCACGTTAACGTTGAACTGGGTGTCAATTTCCAGCGCGCTCAGTACCACCACGTCGAGACGATCAACCGATGCACCTTTTGAACCCCAGTTAGCGTACTGGTTGGCGCTGATTTCGATGTGATTGGGGTTACGGGCCAGCGATTGTGCAGCGTGGCTGTCAAAGCTCTGCACATCCAGCAGTTTGCGGATCAGACCTTTTTCGTGCAGATCAACCATCGTTGCGGTAATACCACCGAGGGCGAAGTCAGCGCGAATATCGCGGCTACGCATTTTGTCTTCCAGGAAACGGGTTACCGCCAGCGATGCGCCGCCGGTGCCGGTCTGCATGGAGAAACCTTCTTTGAAGTAGCCAGAGTTAACAATCACATCCGCAGCGCTACGGGCAATAAGCAGTTCGCGCGGGTTAGTGGTCATACGGGTAGCACCAGCGCCGATTTTTGCAGCATCGCCAACGCGATCAACTTTGACGATCAGATCAACCCGATCTTGCTCAATGCTTGCCGGATTATGCGGATAAGGCAGCAGTTCTTCGGTAAGCATCACGACCTGTTTTGCGTTGTCGGCATCAACCATTGCATAGCCGAGGGAGCCGCAGCAGGCTTTACCGGTGTAGCCGTTGGCATTACCGAATTCATCACAGGACGGGACGCCGAGGAAAGCCACATCGATATTCAGTTCGCCGCTCTGTACCAGATGCACACGTCCGCCGTGAGAGTGGATTTGCACCGGTTCCACCAGCAGACCACGGGAGATTTCTTCCGCCAGTGGACCGCGCAGGCCAGAGGTATAAATGCGGGTAACCACGCCCTGGCGAATGTGTTCTACCAGCGGCGCATGGCAATCACTCAGGGAGCTGGAGGCCAGAGTCAGGTTTTTAAAGCCCATCTTCGCGATGACGTCCATCACCATATTGACGGTCAGGTCACCGCCACGGAAAGCGTGATGGAAGGAAACCGTCATGCCGTCCTGTAAACCAGAGCGACGAATCGCTTCTTCCAGGTTGGCGCACAGTTTGCGATCGCGCGCTTTTTCAGCCTGGTAGGTTTGCTTTGGCGAGTTCTGGAAAGCGGCAAGATCGCATTCAGCGCGACGATTCCAGGCCGCTACCCGTTCTTGTCGTTGAGATTGTTCAATTTTCTGCGTCATTTTGATTGCCTTATTCTTCGCGGATGCCGGAAAGTTCTGCACGGGAGAGCACCAGACGGGCGCGATCGATAACCGGACCGTCCACCATCTTGCCGTTCAGGGAAACCACGCCGAGGCCTTCGCGAGCGGCGGCTTCAGCGGCTTCTACGACGCGGCGGGCGTGATCCACTTCTTTCTGGGTCGGTGCGTAGAGGTTGTGCAGCAGATCAATCTGACGCGGGTTGATCAGCGATTTGCCGTCAAAGCCCAGCTGTTTGATGTGGGCGGCTTCTTGCAGGAATCCGGCTTCGTTGTTTGCGTCAGAATAGACGGTATCGAACGCCTGAATACCCGCAGATCGCGCGGCCTGCAAAATGGAGCAGCGAGCGAACAGCAGTTCAGTTCCTTCCGGGGAGCGTTCTGTACGCAGGTTGCGCACATAGTCTTCTGCACCGAGGGCGATACCGATCAAACGCTCGGAAGCGTGAGCAATTTCCACTGCGCGGGTAATGCCCAGCGGAGATTCAATCGCCGCCAGCAAGCCGGTACTGCCGGGTTCACGACCACAGGCTTTTTCGATACGCAGGATCTCTTTTTCGATATCCAGAACATCCTGAGCGGTATCGGTTTTCGGCAGACGCACAACGTCCGCACCACCGCGAACGACGGCTTCCAGGTCGTTGACACCCCATTCGGAATCCAGCGCGTTTACACGCACAATGGTTTCAATATCGCGATACAGCGGATGTTGCAGCGCGTGGTAAACCATGCGGCGGGCGGTGTCTTTTTCACGTAATGCTACGGAGTCTTCGAGGTCAAACATCAGGGCATCAGCCGGGTAGATGAATGAGTTGCTGACCATCGCGGCATTGGCACCAGGCACAAACAACATGCTGCGGCGGGTGCGAGTTTTACGTTGTTGCAGCGAAGCGGAAATCATTGGCAATCCTCCCATGGCAGAGCCGGGATACCGCTGGCGCGTGCCAGCAGGGCTTCCAGTCGTGCACGTAAAATGCAGTCCAGTGCGCCTTTGTCATCGACATTCAGCTGTACGCCGCGCACGTTGTAGCGGGCGAGAACGTCCAGAATGGTGGTGCGAATGGCATCACCAAACTGTTTTTCAACGCTGCTGTTGATTTGCAGGTCGATATCCTGCGTATCGAGTGGGGCGATGCGTATCATCACATCCCCAGACTCAAGGGTGCCTGCAACGGCGGGCTGGTTTATTTTCATTTTTCACCTGTTTCTCATGCGGGGGTCTTTTGACGAGCTGCCGCGTCCTGGCGGGAGTGCTCAAGCAGGTTCTGCAAATAATGCAGCGTGACTGCAGGGACCAGCGGCGCGATAGCCGTGAGATCGTTTTTCGCCAGCAGTTGACGTACCCGGGAAGCGGATATCGGCATCTCCTGGTAACGCAGCCGCTCAATTTCAACCAGTTCGATGGGCGGTGCGGAGATAGTCGGCGTTTCCAGCCAGTAGCGCATATCCTGGTTGTACTGGGCGGTAACGCGACAAAAGGGTTCAGTACCGACAAAGCGGTGAGTTACACCCAGCGCGGGAGCGAGGTACTGACGGAAAATCTTCAGATCAATTTCGGTGTAACAATGGTTAATGACGCTCTGTTCTTTAATGAAGTAGCAAGGGAACGTAGCGCGGGAGATGATGTATTCGGAGCCGCGATGCACAGTCAGGCGTGGAATATCGGCGGTGCCTTTTAACACCAGATCCAGCCGGTCTTCATAGGGAAAGCGTGAAGAATCTTCTTTAACTAAAAACAGATGCAACCAGTCGCACTGTGCTGCAGCCTGTTGAATCAGATAACGGTGACCATTCGTAAAGGGATTGGCGTTCATCACAATGCAGCCAATCTTGTTCCCTGGATGACGAAATTTTTTCAGCGATTCGGCATAGCGTTTCAGTCGCGTGGCGCTGTTTTCCATCAGCACCATCACGCCGGGTACACTGGTCAGCGTGGAAAAACCGCACTGGCGGAACAGCGCCTCGTATTCGGTTTTGGTATAAATAAACAGATGCGTGCTGTGCCGCTCATAGGCGAGGTTTATCAATTCAGTGGCTAATGTCAGCGCCAGTCCTTCACCGCGAACGGATTCACTGATAGCAACGCATTTAATAATATTTCCGGCAATTCCACCGCACGCGATAAGCTTTTCATCGCGGGTTACGGTAATAAATACTTCGACTGTGGTGTCAACGCTCAAATCATTTTCATGCAGGAATTGGGCGATTTCCGCCATTTTTTTATTTTCTGAACGTTTTACACGGGTGAAAATATCATTGCCGAACATAATAAATAGTATCCTGAAGGTGCATGTTGTTATCGATTTGCAACGAATGTTGTTCGATGTTGCAAACTGATAACCTTTTATTTTCACTTGGGAGAAAGGGGGGCGATCGAGGTATATCTTTTTCTCCTTTCGCTATACATCCTAAGGAGTATTGCAGCGTGAAATTTTGATTTATTTCACATAGAGTTAGTGGTTTTTTATTTATTTAATGGTTTTAAGTTTTTTAATTAATGTAATTACGAAATGACCCGCAGGTTTAAGTGATTTAATTGATTTAATGAATAAAATTTGCCACGATTATATTTAATATCTATGTATTTTGATTCAACATTTTAATTACATCCGTCAAAGAGGCTCGGGACAACCCGCAAGGAAAACAATGTTGCAGCTTAACGAGAATAAACAGTTTGCATTTTTCCAAAGACTGGCATTTCCGCTGCGTATCTTTTTGCTGATTCTGGTGTTCTCAATATTTGTCATTGCAGCCCTGGCGCAATATTTTACGGCCAGTTTTGAGGACTATTTAACGCTTCATGTGCGCGACATGGCAATGAATCAGGCAAAAATTATTGCTTCTAATGACAGTATCATCAGCGCAGTGAAAACGCGTGACTACAAGCGACTGGCGACCATCGCTAACAAATTACAAAGAGATACTGATTTCGATTATGTCGTGATTGGTGACCGGCACTCGATCCGCCTTTACCATCCTAATCCGGAGAAAATTGGTTATCCTATGCAATTCACCAAACCGGGCGCGCTGGAGAAAGGGGAGAGCTACTTTATCACCGGGAAAGGGTCAATTGGCATGGCGATGCGTGCCAAAACGCCAATCTTTGATGACGATGGAAAAGTCATCGGCGTGGTGTCGATTGGCTACCTGGTGAGTAAAATCGATAGCTGGCGGGCTGAGTTTTTATTACCGATGGCTGGCGTGTTTGTCGTGCTGTTAGGGATTCTGATGTTGCTGTCGTGGTTCCTGGCCGCGCATATCCGTCGGCAAATGATGGGCATGGAGCCAAAGCAAATCGCACGCGTGGTCCGTCAGCAAGAGGCGCTGTTTAGTTCGGTTTATGAAGGGCTGATTGCGGTGGATCCGCACGGTTACATTACCGCCATCAATCGTAACGCAAGAAAGATGCTGGGGCTGAGTTCCCCCGGACGGCAATGGTTGGGTAAACCCATTGCTGAAGTGGTCAGGCCCGCCGATTTCTTTACCGAACAGATTGATGAAAAACGTCAGGATGTGGTGGCGAACTTTAACGGTCTGAGCGTTATTGCCAACCGGGAAGCTATTCGTTCTGGTGATGATTTGCTGGGGGCCATTATCAGCTTTCGTAGTAAAGACGAAATATCCACCCTCAATGCACAACTGACGCAAATTAAACAATACGTCGAGAGCCTGCGCACATTGCGACACGAGCATCTCAATTGGATGTCGACGCTCAATGGTCTGTTGCAGATGAAAGAGTATGATCGCGTGTTGGCGATGGTGCAGGGGGAGTCTCAGGCCCAGCAACAGCTTATTGATAGCCTGCGCGAGGCGTTTGCCGATCGCCAGGTGGCGGGGCTGCTTTTTGGTAAAGTGCAGCGCGCCCGCGAACTGGGGCTAAAAATGGTCATCGTCCCCGGAAGTCAGCTTTCGCAACTGCCGCCAGGACTGGACAGCACCGAGTTTGCAGCCATTGTTGGCAATTTACTTGATAACGCCTTCGAAGCCAGCCTGCGTAGCGATGAAGGAAACAAGATCGTTGAATTATTCCTCAGCGATGAAGGCGATGATGTGGTGATTGAAGTCGCCGATCAGGGCTGCGGCGTTCCAGAGTCTCTACGAGACAAAATATTTGAGCAGGGTGTCAGTACGCGTGCTGACGAGCCCGGCGAACATGGCATTGGGTTGTACTTGATTGCCAGCTACGTAACGCGCTGCGGTGGTGTTATCACTCTCGAAGATAATGATCCCTGCGG
Source organism: Escherichia sp. 94.0001 (assembly GCF_013369155.2). Lineage (NCBI taxonomy): Bacteria > Pseudomonadati > Pseudomonadota > Gammaproteobacteria > Enterobacterales > Enterobacteriaceae > Escherichia > Escherichia sp. 94.0001. The sequence goes on from NZ_JABWMS020000017.1 coordinate 42,981, forward strand.
TACCTTATTTTCAATCTATATTCCGAAAGTGAAACCTAATGACAGCTCCATTAACCCTATTGATCGTTGAGGACGAAACGCCGCTGGCAGAGATGCATGCGGAATATATTCGTCACATTCCCGGATTCAGTCAGATATTACTGGCGGGAAACCTGGCGCAGGCCCGAATGATGATCGAGCGTTTTAAGCCGGGGCTAATCTTGCTCGATAACTATCTTCCTGACGGTAGAGGGATTAATTTACTGCATGAACTGGTGCAGGCGCATTATCCCGGCGACGTGGTGTTTACCACTGCAGCCAGTGATATGGAAACGGTGTCTGAAGCCGTACGTTGTGGTGTATTTGATTATCTCATTAAGCCAATTGCCTATGAACGGCTGGGGCAAACGCTAACCCGTTTCCGCCAGCGTAAACATATGCTGGAAAGTATTGATAGCGCCAGCCAGAAGCAAATCGATGAGATGTTTAATGCCTATGCTCGCGGTGAACCCAAAGACGAACTGCCGACCGGCATTGACCCCTTGACGCTAAACGCGGTGCGAAAACTGTTTAAAGAGCCTGGTGTGCAACATACGGCAGAAACGGTGGCGCAGGCACTGACTATCAGCCGCACCACTGCCAGACGTTATCTTGAATATTGCGCCAGCCGCCATCTGATTATTGCTGAAATTGTTCACGGCAAAGTTGGCAGACCGCAACGCATATACCACAGTGGGTGACATGATAAAGCCGGAGGAAGCTTGCCTCCGGCATGACTATTTACTTGCCTGTGACCGCGGCTGCCGTTCCGGGCACCATCAGCTCTGTAGCAACGATAACAATCACCAAACCAACAAGCACCGGCACCGAGGTGCGTTTTACGACTTCAAATGGTGAGATTTTCGCCATCCCGGCAACCGCAACGACTACGCCAGAAACGGGTGACAGGGTACGACCGAGGTTTGACGCCTGCAGCATTGGGATAGTCAAATACGCCGGGTTAATGCCGGAAGAGTGCGCCAGTTTCGGGATCATCTCAACAAACGCATAAAACGGCGCATTGCCTGAACCGGTCGTGACTGCCGCCAGCATTGTCAGGATCACCAATACCAGCATCAGGATGATACTCGCCGAACCAAACGAAGTGGCGATAGAAATCAGACTTTGAATAAAGCCGATGGTGCTAAGCCCCTGAGCGAATACCCCAGCGGCAACCAGCAGCATCACCACGTTAGCAAACGCATCTGCCATCCCGCGATAAGCCACTTCCAGGCCCGAGAACACTTTCTGAGTATTAAAGCTGCGAATGAACTCCAGAATGGAGGCAATCAGCATACAAATCACCAGAATAGTGATGATGTGTAATTGCGGACCCCATTTGCCGTCAAAAATCAGTACTCCGATGATCGGCGTGAACGGCAAAATGGCATAAAACGCAGGGGCAGTGGTGGTGATTTCACTGACATCTAACATTTCATGAGAGATGTGCTCTTTTTTATCCAGATAACGTTGCCAGAAGAAGTGGGCGATCGCCATGCCGATAATTGCAGCAATTGAGATAGGCAGCGTCGTTTTGAAGGCGAAGTCAATCAGCGACATTTCGGAAGCCTGCGCCGCCAGCACCACATCCCCTGAAGTCGGTGCGAGAATAATCGCCGCCGGGGAGGCACAAATAGCAGCAGCTGCACCACGGCTGATACCAACGTTTACCATCACCGGAAACAGGGTTGCCATCAGCAAAACACCCAGACCGGTTGCGGAAGAGACGGCCAGAGACATCAGACAGGCGACAAAATAGGCGGCAATCATCAGCAGGTAAGGGGAGTTAATATACTGCAATGGTTTTGACGCCAGCTTGACCACCATATCATTCGCGCCGATATGGGTCATGTAAGCGGCAAAGCCACACAGCATCATAATCATCATGCCGAGGTCGCCGCCGCGGCTCATTAGCAATATTTTAACGTATTCAACGATATCCGTGGCGCTGTAGCCTGTTGAAGCCTGGCTGGACGGTAACACTTTGTGCCCCATAATGGCACTGATAATCAGCAATAACAGGCCACCGACAAATAACACGCCAGTGGCGGAATACCCTTTAATGATGTAGCGAGCTACACCCACAATAACCACAACCCCAATAAGGAGTTCAATGAATGTCAGCATAATTTTTCCTGTCTCCAGGCCCCAAAGTAAATAATAAAAAATTCCTAAAGCTTAAGGAAAAAATATGCCCAATAAATTGGCGGTGAATGCTGATTAAAATCAAGAAAAACTGCCATTAAGACATTGAAGTTGCTGTTTTTATACATAGATAACAAAACGCATATTTAGCGTTTGGCAATTATCACATAATAATGTGTGTAAATTGATGGTGGATTGATGCAAATTTGTTAATTGCAATGGTGTTAGCTGCGGTTGTGTGCTCAAAAAACAATCTGCAATGGGCGTGGGTTGACAATATATAATATATTCTTCATTAAGATATTTTTTTTGTATCTTATTAAAAAATAAGTTAATTTTTTCTTGGTTGCATTTTGTTATCAGAAACAACTTGCTTTTTCTTTTATGACTATTCCCATCGCAGAAAACGACGCATCATCTTTAATAGATGCGCGGAAATATTTATCTTGAACAAGCGGAAATAAATAGAACAGCTATTCAGATTATTCTTCATGTTGGGGCTATTAAGGTTATGTTAATTGTAGCTTTGCTATGCTAATAGTAGATTTTTGATAAATGTTTTATGGTCACAAATGAACGTGAGTAAATATGTCTCTATATTTTCCTTTGTTTTTATTCAGTTAATCAGCGTTGGTAAAGTTTTAGCTAACGCAGATGAGTGGATGACAACGTTTGGAGAAAATATTACACAAACCTGGCAACAGCCTGAACATTATGATTTATATATTCCTGCCATCACCTGGCATGCTCGTTTCGCTTACGACAAAGAAAAAACCGATCGCTATAACGAGCGACCGTGGGGGGGCGGTTTTGGTCAGTCGCGTTGGGATGAAAAAGGAAACTGGCATGGCCTGTATGCCATGGCATTTAAGGACTCGTGGAACAAATGGGAACCGATTGCCGGATACGGATGGGAAAGTACCTGGCGACCGCTGGCGGATGAAAATTTTCATTTAGGAATGGGATTCACCGCTGGCGTAACGGCACGCGATAACTGGAATTACATCCCTCTCCCGGTTCTACTGCCATTGGCCTCTGTGGGTTATGGTCCAGTGACTTTTCAGATGACCTACATTCCGGGTACCTATAACAATGGCAATGTGTACTTTGCCTGGATGCGCTTTCAGTTTTGAGACAAATGAAATTTTAGTAACTTCTTTAAAATCAATGAGTAAAATAATTAACATCAAAAATAACGCGACTTTTATCACTTTTTAGTAAAGTTGCACTGGACAAAGCGTACCACAATTGGTGTACTGGTAACCGACACAGCATTTGTGTCTATTTTTCATGTAAAGGTAATTTTGATGTCTAAGATTAAAGGTAACGTTAAGTGGTTTAATGAGTCCAAAGGATTCGGTTTCATTACTCCGGAAGACGGCAGCAAAGACGTGTTCGTACACTTCTCTGCAATCCAGACTAATGGTTTTAAAACTCTTGCTGAAGGTCAGCGCGTAGAGTTCGAAATCACTAACGGTGCCAAAGGCCCTTCTGCTGCAAACGTAATCGCTCTGTAAGATACGTCAGCAAGAATTCAAAACCCGCTTAATCAGCGGGTTTTTTTTGGTCTTTAGTGTGCGGTTGAGGCCGAAAACAGCCAGAAAGCCAGTGCGGTCATGGCAAAAGACCCCAGAAGGTTGACGAAAACGTTCAGTAATGCCCAGCCAAAGCGGCCCTCTTGTAACAAAAACACCACTTCTGCCGAAAATGTTGAGAAGGTTGTTAGACCGCCACAAAATCCGGTGGTGATTAATACTTTCCACACTGGATCAATGTTCGTCATCCTGCTAAACCAGGCGAATCCCATTCCTATGATGAATGCCCCAATCAGGTTTGCAGCAAGCGTCCCCAACGGAATCGCCTGATGCAGCGGGTTAAATCGCATACTTAACAGCCATCTCGCCACGCTTCCCGTACCACCGCCAATAAAAACTGCTAAAAGAAGTTGTAACACTGCAAAATCCTGCTATTTGATTTGTATGAGTGATAAGTGTAACGCCGAATAATCGCCGTTGGCGAATTTTACGACTCTGACAGGAGGAGGTGGCAATGCTGGTTGCCGCAGGACAGTTTGCTGTTACATCTGTGTGGGAAAAGAACGCTGAGATTTGTGCCTCGTTGATGGCGCAGGCGGCGGAAAACGACGTTTCGCTGTTTGTCCTGCCGGAAGCATTGTTGGCGCGTGATGATCATGATGCAGATCTATCGGTTAAATCAGCACAGCTGCTGGAAGGCGAATTTCTCGGACGTTTACGGCGAGAAAGTAAACGTAACATGATGACGACAACTCTGACGATTCATGTTCCTTCAACGCCGGGGCGCGCATGGAATATGCTGGTGGCGCTACAGGCAGGAAACATCGTCGCCCGTTACGCCAAACTGCATCTCTATGATGCATTTGCCATTCAGGAATCACGCCATGTTGATGCTGGTAATGAAATAGCTCCGTTACTGGAGGTGGAAGGGATGAAGGTCGGTCTGATGACCTGTTATGACTTACGCTTTCCAGAGCTGGCGCTGGCACAGGCATTACAGGGAGCTGAAATCCTGGTACTTCCTGCCGCCTGGGTTCGCGGGCCGCTCAAAGAGCATCACTGGTCAACGTTGCTTGCCGCTCGTGCGCTGGATACCACCTGTTATATGGTGGCGGCGGGGGAGTGCGGGAACAAAAATATCGGGCAAAGCCGGATTATAGATCCCTTTGGCGTCACCATTGCGGCAGCGTCAGAAATGCCTGCACTCATTATGGCGGAAGTGACGCCCGAACGTGTGCGTCAGGTGCGCGCGCAACTGCCCGTCTTAAACAACCGTCGCTTTGCGCCGCCGCAATTATTATGATGTTTTTTTACTCGGCGCTTGATTCACCTTGTTACAGATTGCTATTGTGTGCGCGCGTCGAATGACCGTTAATATTCTCTGGTTTTTAAGGCGCGTTCTGTTGCCGGTTATATGTCAAGAAGGTATCTATGGGTGAGATTAGTATTACCAAACTGCTGGTAGTTGCGGCGCTGGTCGTTCTGCTGTTTGGGACTAAGAAGTTACGTACGCTGGGCGGAGACCTTGGAGCGGCCATTAAAGGGTTCAAGAAGGCGATGAATGATGACGATGCTGCGGCGAAAAAAGGCGCAGACGTTGATCTTCAGGCTGAAAAGCTCTCTCATAAAGAGTGACGTGGCGAGCAGGACGCTCCCTCAATATCTTGTTCGATACAAAAAACCCGCTTCAAAAAGCGGGTTTTTTATCAGACAGATGTAAGTAATTATTACAGGATTACTTAACTTCCATCCCTTTCGCCTGCAAATCGGCGTGGTAAGACGAGCGGACAAACGGACCGCATGCAGCATGGGTAAAGCCCATCGCCAGCGCTTCGGCTTTCATTTCGTCGAACTCATCCGGGCTAACGTAACGTTGAACCGGCAGGTGATGGCGGCTTGGCTGCAAATATTGCCCCAGCGTTAGCATCGTCACACCATGACGGCGCAGGTCGCGCATTACCTCAATAATTTCTTCATTGGTTTCACCCAGACCCACCATCAGACCAGACTTGGTCGGGATTTCCGGATGCGCTTCTTTAAAGCGTTCCAGCAGCTTCAGCGACCAGTTGTAATCTGCACCAGGCCGTACCTGACGGTAAATACGCGGTACGTTTTCCAGGTTATGGTTGAACACATCTGGTGGTGTGGCGGTCAGAATATCCAGAGCACGATCCATACGACCGCGGAAATCCGGCACCAGAGTTTCAATTTTGATTTGCGGGCTTTTTTCCCGAATAGCAGTAATGCAATCCGCAAAGTGCTGGGCACCGCCATCGCGCAGGTCATCACGGTCAACGGAGGTGATAACCACATAACGCAGCGCCATATCGGCAATGGTCTGCGCCAGTTTCACTGGTTCATTGGTATCCGGAGCTACCGGGCGACCGTGGGCAACGTCACAGAACGGACAACGGCGGGTACAAATAGCGCCGAGGATCATAAACGTTGCTGTGCCGTGGTTGAAGCATTCCGCCAGGTTAGGGCAGGAGGCTTCCTCGCAGACAGAATGCAGGCCATTTTTGCGCATTGCGGCTTTGATGCCCTGGATACGTGTAGAGTCCGCTGGAAGCTTGATTTTCATCCATTCCGGCTTGCGCAGCAGGGCTTCGCGCTCTGTTGCCACGTTTTTAACCGGGATAAGGGCCATCTTATCGGCATCGCGGTATTTAACACCGCGTTCCATCACAATGGGTTTACTCATAGCGTGCGTGTTCCAGTTGCGAATTACGAAGGAAAGCGTTTCAATTCAATAGATTGTTGTAATTATCAACTATTTTTGAATTAACGACTGGCAGTATATCATTGAAACGGACCTGAAAGCAGCCAAAGCGGTCGCGAAAATGTAAAATTGTTGTTGGATTGTGCCATTTTTTCGTTCTTCGCTGTGATCTGGCTGTAACAATACTTTTTCAAAATGCATTACGGATAACATCTATTACCCCGTGCAGGATGGGATCACGCAGGCTGAATTTGTTGTAGTGGATAGAGAAATCTATTTGCTCCTCATTTAAGGACGGAAAAGGCAGTTTTTCCAGCGGCCAGCAACGGCTAAACAGGTTATAAAAACGGCTGGGAATAATCGCTAACATGTCACTGTTGGCAACCAGTGCAGCGATTGTCAAAATGTTGTAGCTGGTGAAACTGATTTGCCGGTCCGGAAACATCTCTTGAACTCTCTGCCGCAGACCGCTGAAATTTTGCCCTTCCGGTAACAGGAGTATATGCGCAGCGTTGCCAATAGTCTCTCTGTCATCTTCTAAAGAGAGTAGCGGATTTCCCTCGCGGCAAATTAACACCATATTGTCGGTGAACAGAACATGATGTTGCACCGTACGATTGGTGCAAAACATGTTATCGATGATGAGATCGGTTTGAAACTGACTGAGTTGGTTTTCCGCGTCGCTGATGGGGGGGTTGCGCAGTAAAAGCTGCGGATAGTGAGATTTAATCGCCCGATAGATGACAGGAAGGACCAGGGCTCCGACCGAGGGGGTGGTCGCAATAGTTATCGTTCGTTGCTTATCATAGCTTCCTTCGATATCCAGCGCGCCAAGAATGGACTCAAGGCCCTGACTGATATACTCATGTAGATGCATCGCAAATGCGGTAGGAGTGACACCTTGGCCTTTGCGAATAAACAATGGGTCAGGGAATATAACGCGCAGTTTCTGAATAGACTGACTGATTGCCGAGGGGGTCAGATTAAGCACTTTCGCTGCATTAACGATCCCTTTATGTACATATACAGCTTCAAAAATAGTCAGAAGGTTAAGATCAATATTTCGTAAGGTTGTAAATATTTGTGGTTTACCTTCTGACGACTTTCTGCTTAAACAGGTTTCAATTTGATTATTACTATCCACGCACTTACTCCAATTTTATTCATGGAAAAATAATATTTAAAAAAATTACAATAATCTTATGTCTAATTGGAACGGAACGCTTTTGCTCACCATAATCAACTATTTCAATAAGTTAATCAATGGGGTGAGTTACGGAGCAAGGCGTAGCATCGCATTTCTGCAAGTGATAAAGAAAATATACAAACGCGAAGGAGATGTAAAGCATTAGCAGGTATTATGAGTAATGACCCAGTGTAAATTGGGCCATTGATGTATGCAATTAAGCGGTAATATATTCGAAGTCAGGATTGTTTAGTAGCGCTAAAATATTTTCCAGTAAACGTGGTGCAATATTATTAGTCGTCGCTTCGGGTCTCCATTGTGATATTTTAGCCATTTCCATTCCGGCATACCCACAAGGATTAATACGTAAAAATGGTGAAAGATCCATATTGACGTTTAATGCCAGACCGTGGAATGAACAACCGCGTCGAATACGTAAACCCAGTGAGCAAATTTTCTTTTCCCCGACATAGACACCAGGCGCGTCAGCCCGAGGATGCGCTTCTATACCCAGTTCAGCCAGGGTATTCACCACTGTTTGCTCAAGCAAGGTCACCAGTTCACGCACACCGAGTTTACGGCGTTTCAGGTTAAGCAACACATACATCACCTGTTGCCCCGGCCCGTGATAAGTCACCTGCCCACCGCGATCGCTCTGAATCACCGGAATATCACCCGGCATTAAAATGTGCTCCGCCTTTCCTGCCTGCCCTTGGGTGAATACCGGATAGTGCTCGACCAGCCAGATTTCATCAAGGGTACTATCATCGCGGGTATCGGTGAATTCATGCATAGCCTGGGAAATTGGCTCGTAAGGCTGAAGACCGAGCTGGCGGACAAGAATTTTATCCTGATACAAAACGGCATCTCCGTGGAGAATGAGTAAAAGTGGGGGAAAAGTATATCACAGCGAGGAGAGGGGAGTTACCCGACCAGGAGCCGGGTAACGGAGAAGCGAGTTACAGAACCATGCGGACAATATCGATTTTGCCCAGTTCTTCATACAGTGTTTCAACCTGTTCGATATGAGTCGCGTTGATAGTGATAGATACCGAGTGGTAGTTGCCTTTGCTGCTTGGTTTTACCGTTGGAGTGTAGTCACCTGGCGCATGGCGCTGTACCACTTCAACCACCTGATCAACCAGCTCAGGTAACGCCTGCCCCATAACTTTGTAAGTAAAAGGAGTAGGGAATTCAAGCAGTTCGTTAAGTTTGGTTTTCATGTCAGCTCCGGCGTAACGTAATTAAATAGCAACTCCCGCCAGAAGGCGGGAGTTTTTTACTGATGCTTAGTATATGGGGACGGAAATTACACTTTCAAGTGTTCAATTTTTAACCAAACCAGTGATGGAACATTAATTTAATGTAATCAATGATTTTGCCGAAGAAGTTACCTTCCGGGATTTCTTGCAGTACAACCAGCGGGCGTTGTTCGATCGTTTTGCCATCAAGCTGGAAGTTGATAGTACCGACGACCTGATTCTTTTGCAGCGGCGCATGCAATTCACTGCTGTTCAGCACATAGCTGGCTTTCAGATCTTTCATGCGGCCACGCGGAATGGTCAGGTACACGTCTTTATCAACACCTAACGAAGCGCGATCAGAATCACCAAACCAAACCGGTTCAGAGGCGAACTCTTTACCTACTTTCAGTGGGTTAACGGTTTCGAAGAAACGGAAGCCCCAGGTAAGCAGTTTTTTACTTTCGGCTTCACGGCCTTTAAAAGTACGTCCGCCCATCACCGCAGAGATCAAGCGCATCTGGCCTTCAGTCGCAGAAGCAACAAGGTTGTAACCTGCTTTGTCAGTGTGTCCTGTTTTGATGCCGTCGACATTCAGGCTGTTATCCCATAACAGGCCGTTACGGTTCAGCTGGCGAATACCGTTAAACGTAAATTCTTTTTCTTTATAGATCGAGTATTCATTCGGTACGTCACGGATCAACGCCTGGCCGATCAGCGCCATATCTCGCGCGGAGCTGTACTGACCGTCAGCGTCGAGACCGTGCACGGTCTGGAAGTGAGTGTTTTTCAGGCCCAGTGCGTTAACGTAGCTGTTCATCAAGCCAACAAAAGCGTCCTGGCTACCAGCGGCAAAATCGGCCATGGCGACGCAAGCATCGTTACCCGATTGCAGGTTAATACCGCGGATCAGCTGAGAAACCGGAACCTGCATGCCCGGTTTGAGGAACATCAGCGAAGAACCTTTAAATACCGGGTTACCGGTGGCCCATGCGTCGTTGCCGATGGTGACTAAATCAGTTTCTTTAAATTTACCGGCTTTCATTGCCTGGCCGATAACGTAACTGGTCATCATTTTGGTCAGGCTGGCAGGATCGCGGCGGACATCTGCGTTCTGTTCGGCGAGCACTTTGCCCGAGTTATAGTCAATCAGGATGTAGGACTCCGCATCGATCTGCGGTACACCCGGGATCATAGTTTTGATATTCAGGTCATCGGCATGTGCAGCAGAGATAAAGGCTGTGCAAAGAGCCGTGGTGAGCGCCAGGCGCTTCATGATACGAGCGGAAAAAATGGTATTCATGGTCTGAACTACGACATCCGTGATGGAATTAAAAAAAGTGCCCTACTATAGCAAATGCACTACCGGCAGGCATCTGACTTTCCGCGTGACTTTGTTAACGTCATTTACAGAAATTGACACATCAGATGCCTGCTTTACGCTACTGCGCGGTGGTAATAAATGACTGTAATTGGGCTTCGGTTTGCAAACGTTGCTGCAAGGTACTGGCTTCGGCTTTGCTGGCGAATGGGCCAAGCTGGATCCGCCACACCGCGCCATTTTGAGTTACGCGACCGGGGACGCCGAACTTCTGTCCCAGTTGCTGTTGGTACTGTTGCGCACGAGCCTGATCGCTAACGGCCCCGACTTGCACCATAAAGTTGCCGCTGGCGCTTTGTGAGGCGGCTTGCGGTGTCACCATTGCAGGCGAGGTTGCAGGCGTTGTCGACGGAGCTGTAACAACGGGCTGTGGTGCAGGCGTTGGTTCGCTGCCTTCCAGAACACCAGGCGCTAAGGTCGTTGGTGCGCCGAGGAAACCGCTGCTGGTTACCGGCGCGCCAGTCGGATCTTCGCTTTTTAGCGTCGAATTACTGACCGGAAGAATGTCACCCTGCGGGCCAGACACTGAACTTGTTCCTGCGCCGCCGCTTAAATCGGGAGGTGCAGGCAGGGCGTAAGTCTGTTTGGCGACTGTGGTACAAGCCATACCAGGACCAGAAAGCGAACCATCCTGGGCGACAATAATCGGATCGATACGAACTTTGGTGTTGTTTGACGTGTTAAGACGGTCAGCTGCCGCGCGAGAAAGCGAAATAACGCGGTCGTTGCCGTAAGGACCGCGATCATTAATGCGCACCACGATCATTCGCCCGTTAGCCAGGTTAGTGATTCTGGCGTAGCTGGGGATCGGAAGCGTTGGATGGGCCGCTGTCAGCTGTGTCGGATCGAATGCTTCGCCAGAGGCCGTCAGGTTACTGCCGGGTTCGGCATCATAGATTGCCGCCAGTCCCGCCTGGCTAAATCGAGACGGATCCTGCACGATTTTGTAGCTTTTACCGTCGCGCTGGTAATCCTGATTTGCCGTCGCGTTCAGTGGTTCGAAACGCGGGTCCGCCCCGCTAATTTCAACTATGGGGCCGTTACATACCGCAGGCTGCGGTACACTTACCGTCTGTTGCTGACCATCATCGCTTGTACATGCCGCGAGCATTCCTGCCGCGATGCAGATCCCGAGCCACTGCTTACGCATTGCGCACCTCTTACACGCTTTTCGACAACATTTTCCTGTGGGTGTGGATTGACATAACAATCCCAAACCCAGCCATCAGCACAATTAGCGCTGATCCTCCATAACTGACCAGTGGGAGCGGAACCCCTACAACCGGCAGAATACCGCTTACCATACCAATATTTACGAAGACATAAACGAATAATATCAGCATTAAGCCGCCAGCCATGACGCGACCAAAGGTGGTTTGCGCTCTGGCGGCTATCCACAGCCCGCGCATGATCAGCAGAATGTAGAGAGCGAGCAGAATCAAAATGCCCACTAATCCCAGCTCTTCCGCCAGTACCGCGAAAATAAAGTCAGTATGGCGTTCGGGGAGAAATTCAAGCTGTGACTGAGTACCGTGCAGCCAGCCTTTGCCGCGTAATCCGCCGGAGCCAATAGCAATTTTAGACTGAATAATGTGATAGCCCGCACCGAGTGGGTCTGATTCCGGGTCCAGGAGCATCATTACGCGCTGGCGCTGGTAATCATGCATCAGGAAGAACCACAGAATAGGAATGAACGCCGCCACCAGCACTACTGCGACGCCAATCAGACGCCAGCTAAGGCCAGAGAGGAACAGTACAAACAGACCGGAAAGCGCAACGAGGATTGATGTCCCCAGGTCAGGCTGCGCAGCCACCAGCAGCGTGGGCATAAATATCAGCACCAGCGCGATGCCGGTGTTCTTCAACGACGGCGGGCAAACGTCGCGGTTGATAAAGCGCGCTACCATCAGTGGTACGGCTATTTTGGCAATTTCCGACGGCTGAAAACGAACGATACCGAGGTCCAGCCAGCGTTGAGCGCCTTTAGAGATGGCACCAAAAGCATCTACTGCCACCAGCAAAATAATACAGATGATATAGAGATAGGGGGCCCAGCCTTCATAAACGCGTGGAGGAATTTGCGCCATCACCACCATGATGACCAGGCCCATCGCGATTTGGCCTATTTTACGCTCCATCATGCCAATATCCTGACCGCTGGCGCTCCAGATAACCAGGGCGCTGTAAACCAGCAATGCCAGTAAGATCAGCAGCATTGTGGGATCGAGATGGACTTTATCCCAGAATGTTTTTTTATTCGGATTATCCGTCATGATTAATGGTCCTCCGCTGCGGCAACCGCTGGATTTTCCGCAGGCAGATCGGTGTTGTTATCACCCAACATAATGTGGTCGAGGATCTGGCGCATCAGCGTACCAACCGCCGGACCCGCACCGCCGTTCTCCAGAATCATGGCGACAGCGACTTGCGGATTGTTGTATGGCGCAAAGGCGGTCATCAGTTTGTGGTCACGTAAACGCTCGGCAATTTTGTGCGCATTATAGGTTTCGTTCGCTTTCAGGCCGAAGACCTGAGCCGTACCGGATTTTGCTGCAATTTTGTACGGTGCGCTGGCAAAGTATTTATGCGCCGTACCATTAGGGCGGTTAGCAACACCGTACATACCGTCTTTTGCCAGCTCCCAGTAACCGGAATGAATATCGCCGACGGGCGGTTCATGCGGTTGTACCCATGGCACCTGTTTGCCGTCTTCAGCGGTGCTCATCAGCAAATGTGGAACTTTCACGATACCGTCATTAATCAGGATCATCAGTGCCTTACTCATCTGGATTGGGGTCGCTGTCCAGTAACCCTGACCGATACCAACCGGAATGGTGTCACCCTGATACCACGGTTTTTTAAAGCGTTTCTGTTTCCATTCGCGGGTAGGCATGTTGCCGGAACGTTCTTCCGCCAGGTCGATACCGGTGTAATGACCATAACCGAATTTACCCATCCATTCGGAGAGGCGATCGATTCCCATATCGTAGGCCACCTGATAGAAGAAGGTATCCGCAGATTCTTCCAGCGATCTTGTGACATTCAGACGCCCGTGGCCCCATTTTTTCCAGTCACGATAACGTTTTTCCGAACCTGGCAGTTGCCACCAGCCTGGGTCAAACAGCGTCGTATTACGCGTGATCACTCCTGCGCTCAATGCCGAAACCGCTACATAGGGTTTAACTGTAGACGCGGGAGGATAAACCCCCTGTGTGGCGCGGTTCACCAGCGGTGTATTTGGGTCGTTCAGCAAGGCGGAATAATCTTTGCTGGAGATACCGTCAACAAACAGGTTTGGGTCATAACTAGGCGTGGAAACCAGCGCCAGCACCCCACCTGTACGCGGATCGGTGACTACCACCGCTGCGCGGCTACCCGCCAGCAGCGTTTCAATATATTGCTGGAGTTTGAGATCCAGCGTCAGGTAAATATCGTGTCCGGCTTGCGGTGGCACTTCTTTTAACTGGCGGATAACACGCCCACGGTTGTTAACTTCAACCTCTTCATAACCTGTCTGACCGTGCAGCACGTCTTCATAGTAACGCTCAATGCCCAGCTTACCGATATCATGCGTTGCCGCATAGTTGGCCAGTTTGCCGTCATTATTCAGGCGTTCGACGTCTTTATCGTTGATTTTCGACACATAGCCGATGACGTGGGTCAACGCCGAACCGTAAGGATAGTAACGACGCTTATAGCCTTTAACTTCGACACCCGGAAAACGGTACTGATTGACGGCAAAGCGTGCCACTTGTACTTCAGTCAGGTTAGTTTTCACCGGAATGGAGGTGAAACGGTGTGAACGTGCGCGCTCTTTTCGGAATGCGGCAATATCGTCATCGGTCAGATCAACCACGCTGCGCAAAGCATCCAGCGTTTGCTGCACATTATCGACTTTCTCCGGCATCATTTCTATCTGGTAGATAGTGCGGTTGAGTGCCAGAGGAATACCGTTGCGGTCGTAGATAATGCCGCGGCTGGGCGCGATAGGCACCAGCTTAATGCGGTTTTCATTAGATCGGGTCTGGTAATCGGTAAAGCGAACAATTTGCAGATTATACAGGTTGGCGATAAGCACGCCGGTCAGCAGCAAAATCCCCAAAAAGGCGACCAGCGCCCGGCGCACAAACAGCGCGGACTCTGCCGTATAGTCGCGAAAAGAGTTCTGTAGTTTCATCCGCTGCGTTTTCTACTCAAAGCTCCCTTATCACTCACGGTGATAAGGATGGTTGGTGGTGATGCTCCACGCCCGGTACAGACTCTCTGCGACCAGCACGCGAACCAGCGGATGGGGAAGGGTAAGCGCCGACAGCGACCAGCTTTGTTCCGCCGCCGCTTTGCAGGCAGGCGACAACCCTTCAGGCCCGCCAATCAGCAGACTGACGTCGCGACCATCCAGCTTCCAGCGTTCCAGTTCAGCGGCTAACTGCGGCGTATCCCAGGGCTTGCCTGGAATATCGAGAGTGACAATGCGGTTTTTGCCTGCGGCTGCCAGCATCTGCTCACCCTCTTTGTCGAGTATGCGCTTGATGTCCGCATTCTTGCCGCGTTTTCCGGCCGGAATTTCAATCAGCTCGAAGGGCATATCTTTCGGAAAACGGCGCAGGTACTCGGTAAAACCGGTTTGTACCCAGTCCGGCATTTTCGTTCCCACGGCGACAAGTTGCAGCTTCACGCATTAACTCCAGAGTTTTTCCAGTTCATACAGGCGACGGCTCTCTTCCTGCATGACATGGACAATCACATCGCCCAAATCCACGACAATCCAGTCGGCGCTGTTTTCACCTTCTACGCCGAGCGGTAACAGGCCCGCTGCGCGAGACTCCTGCACAACGTGGTCAGCAATGGACATAACATGACGGCTGGACGTACCCGTACAGATGATCATGCAGTCGGTGATGCTGGATTTGCCTTGAACGTCTAAGGCGATGATGTCCTGACCTTTGAGGTCATCAATTTTGTCGATAACAAAATCCTGGAGTGCTTTACCCTGCAAGTTTTCCCCCTGGGTGAATCAAATAGATAAAAATGGTCTGTCAGTATACCTGAACCAGAGGCGATTTCGGGACAATTGTCGCCGAATCGGCTTTCGAAAGTGGGCTATCATCCCACCCCGCGCCGCAGATTGCATCGCCATTTTTGTAAAACAATTTCTACAAAGTCGTGTCTGGCGAAAAAAGTCTGGCTGCGGAGAATATCAGCCTGCCCGGGGCTGTCAATGGTCGTTGCGGCTTACCCGTAAAAAAACAGAAAAGTCATGTATTCTCGACCCCGATGGCACGGCTATTGAGGACGCGTAGCGTCGCGAATTTTTGGTTGATATCAATGGCGCTCCAACACCCCTGGTCAACGCGAAAATGCCACATAGCCTCGGCAGGCATGCCAATTAAACGAGCGATTAACAGACTCAGTACACCCTGATGGCTGACGACTAAAATATTCTGATAGTGCTGAAATTCACTAAGCCTTGCGATAAACCGTTCCACACGTTGTGAAAATGCCTGAAATCCTTCACCGTTCGTGGGGATAGCATGCTGCCAGTCATTGCACCACGCGCTATAGTTTTCGGCATCTTCTTGCATGAGGTCGCGATGATGTCGCATCTCCCAGTCGCCAAAAAACATTTCGTTGAGTTCAGGGATGATTTGCACGGGGAGCTGGCGATCACTGAGAACCCGTCGCGCGGTATGCTGTGCCCGTTCCAGTTCACTGCATAAAACCAGATCAAAGGAAACACCATGTAGCAGCGTATGCAGATTTTGCGCTTGCTCAATACCGCGCGCAGTCAGGGGTGTGGGAGCATGACCGCTGTACAGACCATCTATATTCGCTTGCGTTTCGCCATGACGAATTAACCACAGTCGCATCATGCCCTCCGTAACGACAGGTATCAGCGATACAAGCCTTGTTGGTTAATGTAAGTCAGTACCGGTTCCGGCAATAAATCCTCACACGATTCACCGTTTTGCAAACGTTCGCGGATGATGGTCGCAGAGATGTTAAACCACGGCGTTTCAGCCAGATAAATTTTACCGGCAGGCTGAAGGTGAAGATCTTCCGGGTTATGTGTCAAATGATCTTCCAGCCATTGCTGGTATTGCGGTTGCGCCATTTCAAGTGGGTAACCTGGACGCCGACAGACGATCAAATGTGCATTGTCGAGTATCGTTTCGTATTCGTACCAGGTTGGAAAGGTGAGCAGTGAATCCTGGCCAATAATAAATGCCAGCGGCACATCTGGCCCTTGTTCCTGCCGCCATTCTTTCAGTGTTTGCGCAGTGTAAGAGGGGGCATTGCGCTTTAGCTCGCGTTCATCAAGAGTAAATAATGGCTTGTCGGCAATCGCCAGTTCAAGCATGTGTTTACGCTGTACGCTGTTCGCTTCCGGCTGGGGACGATGCGGAGGAACATTATTAGGGATGATTGTGACCCGCGTCAGACCAATCAAATTCGCCAGCGTTTCCACGGGTTTAAGATGACCATAGTGCACCGGATCAAAGGTGCCGCCAAACAGAGCCTGTAAAGATTTCATATCAACCGTCGATAAATACGTCCGCCAGGGGTTTATGGCACAACAGAAGAGATAACCCTTCCAGCTCTGCCCACACTGACTGACCGTAATCTTGTTTGAGGGTGAGTTCCGTTCGTGTCAGGAGTTGCACGGCCTGACGTAACTGCGGCTGGCTTAAGCGATTTAACGCCTCACTCATCATGCCCCGGCGGTTCTGCCATACCCGATGCTTATCAAACAACGCACGCAGTGGCGTATGGGCAGACTGGCGTTTCAGGTTAACCAGTAACAACAGTTCACGTTGTAATGTGCGCAACAAAATAACCGGTTCGCTGCCTTCCAGACGCAGTTGCTGAAGAATATGCAACGCGCGCTTACTTTTTCCCATCAACAAAGCATCAACCCAATGAAAAGGGGTGAAATGCGCGGCATCATTCACCGCCTGTTCAACGCGAGGTAATGTCAGTTTGCCGTCTGGCCAGAGTAGCGATAAACGCTCCAGTGCCTGGGCCAGCGCCAGCAGGTTACCTTCATAACAGTAGCAGAGCACTTGGTTTGCCGCGTCATCCAGTTCTAAGTTGAGCTGTTTTGCACGCGCAGCAACCCAGCGAGGAAGCTGAGCCTGCTCCGGTGTTTGACAGGTCACCTGCACGCTTCGATTTGCAAGAGCAGTAAACCAGGCGGCATTTTCTTGCGCTTTGCTTAATTTATTACCGCGGACGATCAACAGCAGGTCGTCATGCAGAAGTCCAGTGAGTGTGAGAAGTTGTTCATTGATCGCCGCATTCGGTCCGTTTTCTGGTAACAACAGCAATAGCGTTTGTCGACTGGCAAACAGACTCATGGCCTGGCATAACGAAAAGACCGCATTCCAGTCAGTGTTGGGATCAATGGAAAAAGTGTGGTGTTCTTCGAATCCTTGTGCCGCAGCTACCTGACGAATAGCGTCCTGGCTTTCCTGCAATAACAGAGGATCGTTACCAAGTAAAAGATACGCCGCGCGCAGCCCTTCATTGAGCTGCGCGCGAAGTTGTTCCGGGTACAACCGAATCATCAGTTACCTAGCGTGGTAGAGACGCGTGCAGGCGTTGCCGGAGTATCCGTTGTGGTCGACGTCTGTTCTTCGTCGGAACGAATATCCGCAGCACGGATGCTTGGCAGCTTACGAATCAGCTGTTCGGCAGCACGGTCGTACATCTCTTTAATGATCATTTCCTGCTCGTTATCTTTCGCTAACGCCATTTGCGGGTTATCGAAGAACGAACGGAAGACTTTGGCGCTAATCGGGTAGATATCTCGTCCAGGAATCAATACCGACGCGCTAACAGTCATCACCATCTGATATTCCGCAGTTTGACCATTACGGAAAACCGACGCGGTATCCTGCGAGATTGATACAGCACCCAAACGCAGGGATGGAACGTCCTTACGCGTGGTTTCTTTATCAAGCAACTCGACACCATTCAGACGTAACTGGTTACGCACCGCACGGCTTAATGGCCCGTTCGGATCGCCTGAGTCCAGGATCATGACCTTCATAGTGGAAGGAACCTGCGTGGTATCACGCAGATGCCAGCCACACCCGGCGGTGATTAACACCGCCAGAGATAACAACAATGTTGCCAGATATCGCACGCTTCCTCCCGCGCTTAGCCAACGACCAGATTGAGGAGTTTACCTGGTACGTAAATCACTTTACGCACAGTAACGCCATCGAGATATTTTGCTACCAGATGTTCCTGGCCAGCACGTTCGCGAACCTGTTCTTCCGTTGCGTCCACCGGAACGGTGATTTTGGCACGGACTTTACCGTTAACCTGCACCACAACCAGCGTGGAGTCTTCCACCATCGCTTTTTCGTCAGCAACCGGCCACGGCGCGTTGTCGATATCGCCTTCGCCTTTCAGTTCCTGCCACAGCGTGAAGCAGATGTGCGGGGTGAACGGGTTAAGCATACGGACAACGGCCAGCAGTGCTTCCTGCATCAGAGCGCGATCCTGCTCGCCATCGGTCGGTGCTTTCGCCAGTTTGTTCATCAGCTCCATAATCGCCGCAATTGCGGTGTTGAAGGTCTGACGACGGCCGATATCATCGGTCACTTTAGCGATAGTTTTATGCACATCACGACGCAGCGCTTTCTGATCTTCAGTCAGCGCATCAACGTTCAGTGCCGCAACATCACCTTTTGCTGTATGCTCGTACACCAGTTTCCAGACACGTTTCAGGAAGCGGTTAGCCCCTTCCACGCCGGATTCTTGCCATTCGAGAGTCATATCAGCCGGAGAAGCAAACATCATAAACAGACGAACGGTGTCCGCGCCGTAACGTTCAACCATCACCTGCGGGTCGATACCGTTGTTCTTCGACTTGGACATTTTGCTCATGCCGGTATAAACCAGTTCATGGCCTGCCGCGTCTTTCGCTTTCACGATACGGCCTTTCTCGTCACGTTCAACGATAGCATCAACCGGGGAAACCCAGTTACGTTCGCCGTTTTCGCCAACATAGTAGAAGGCATCTGCCAGCACCATACCCTGACACAGCAACTGTTTCGCTGGTTCGTCAGAGTTCACCATACCTGCATCACGCATCAGTTTGTGGAAGAAGCGGAAGTAGAGCAGGTGCATAATGGCGTGTTCGATACCACCAATGTAGATATCCACCGGCAGCCAGTAGTTAGCCGCTTCGGAATCCAGCATACCTTCTTTGTACTGCGGGCAAGTGTAGCGCGCATAGTACCAGGAGGACTCCATAAAGGTGTCGAAAGTGTCGGTTTCACGCAGCGCTGGCATACCGTTAACGGTAGTTTTCGCCCACTCAGGATCTGCTTTAATCGGGCTGGTAATGCCGTCCATCACCACATCTTCCGGCAGGATCACCGGCAGCTGGTCGTCCGGGGTCGGCATTACGGTACCGTCTTCCAGCGTCACCATCGGAATCGGCGCGCCCCAGTAACGTTGACGGGAAACACCCCAGTCGCGCAGGCGGTAGTTCACTTTACGCTCGCCAACGCCCATCGCAGTCAGTTTATCGGCGATGGCGTTGAAGGCCGCTTCATGGTCAAGACCGTTGAACTCGCCAGAGTTGAACAGCACGCCTTTTTCAGTCAGGGCTTGCTGAGAAAGATCTGGCTCAGAACCGTCAGCTGCCAGGATAACCGGTTTGATATTCAGGCCGTATTTAGAGGCAAACTCGTAGTCGCGCTGGTCGTGACCCGGAACCGCCATAACTGCGCCCGTGCCGTATTCCATCAATACGAAGTTTGCTGCCCAAACGGGAATTTCTTCGCCCGTTAATGGGTGAACCGCTTTAAAGCCAGTATCGACGCCTTTTTTCTCCATCGTCGCCATTTCAGCTTCGGCAACTTTGGTGTTACGGCATTCGTCAATAAAGGCGGCCAGTTCAGGATTATTTTCCGCCGCTTTCTGTGCCAGCGGATGACCTGCCGCTACCGCCAGGTAGGTACAACCCATAAAGGTGTCCGGGCGGGTAGTGTAAACAGTCAGCGTGTTGTCATAGTCGTTAACGTTGAAGGTGATTTCCACGCCTTCGGAACGACCGATCCAGTTACGCTGCATGGTTTTAACGGTGTCTGGCCAGTGGTCCAGTTTATCCAGATCGTTGAGCAGTTCGTCAGCGTAAGCGGTGATTTTGATAAACCACTGCGGGATCTCTTTACGCTCAACTTTGGTATCGCAGCGCCAGCAGCAGCCGTCGATAACCTGTTCATTCGCCAGTACGGTCTGGTCGTTCGGGCACCAGTTGACCGCAGAAGTCTTCTTATATACCAGGCCTTTTTTATACAGCTCGGTGAAGAATTTCTGTTCCCAACGGTAGTATTCCGGCGTACAGGTTGCCAGCTCGCGGCTCCAGTCATAACCAAAGCCCAGCATTTTGAGCTGGTTTTTCATGTACGCGATGTTGTCGTACGTCCACGGTGCCGGTGCGGTGTTGTTTTTCACCGCCGCGCCTTCCGCAGGCAGACCAAACGCGTCCCAGCCGATCGGCTGCAGGACGTTTTTGCCCAGCATACGCTGGTAGCGGGCGATTACGTCACCGATGGTGTAGTTACGTACGTGGCCCATGTGTAGTCGACCAGAAGGATAGGGAAGCATAGACAGGCAGTAATACTTCTCTTTGCTCTCGTCTTCGGTTACTTCAAATGTGCGCTTCTCATCCCAATGAAGCTGTACTTTGGATTCTATCTCTTCCGGGCGGTATTGCTCTTGCATGGCAGCCAGTGGTCCTGTTTTCAATACGGCTACAAAAGTAGCGTTAGAGGTGGTTTTTCAGATCCGCATAGCATAGCCCAAACGTCCGCGTCAAAACAGCCTTTCGCGCACTCGACGTTGAAATGATGCCCGGATTATTCATACATTAATTTACAGAGTTTGTGGGCGTAATAGCAAAGCAAGGAACAAAGAACGTCTATTATTATAGTCAGTTAACGACCCGGGAGATGAAACGATGAACAAGGTTGCTCAATATTACCGTGAACTGGTCGCGTCACTGAGCGAACGCCTGCGTAATGGCGAACGTGATATCGACGCACTGGTGGAACAGGCGCGCGAGCGCGTAATAAAAACAGGGGAGTTAACGCGAACCGAGGTCGATGAGCTGACGCGAGCTGTCAGACGTGACCTGGAAGAGTTCGCCATGAGCTATGAAGAGAGCCTGAAAGAAGAATCTGACAGCGTCTTTATGCGGGTGATTAAAGAAAGCCTCTGGCAGGAACTGGCGGACATTACCGATAAAACGCAACTTGAGTGGCGCGAAGTTTTCCAGGATCTCAATCATCACGGGGTTTATCACAGCGGAGAAGTGGTAGGGCTGGGAAATCTGGTCTGCGAGAAATGTCATTTCCATCTCCCAATCTACACACCGGAAGTGCTGACGCTATGCCCGAAATGTGGTCATGACCAGTTCCAGAGACGCCCGTTCGAGCCGTAATAGTCTGATTTCGCACAGCAATAAAGAGAATATGGGCCGAATGAAATTCCCCGGCCCTTGTTTTTATCTCTACAGTAAATCTTCAATCTCACGGATTTTTTGACTGACATCCCTGGTACCGGATGACTGAGCTTTACGATACAGATCGAGAGCCTGTCGGAGATCGACAGGTCTTCCTTCTCCGTAATGATACATAATGGCAAGGTTATACCAGGCAGTGGCGTCATTGCATTCAGCGGCTTTCGTAAACCATTCAAAGGCGGCCTGATAATCCTTCTCAACGCCTTGACCGTGTTTATACATATAGCCGATGTTAACGTAAGCGCCGACGCTTTCCTGAGCGGCAGCCTTCAGATACCAGTACATCGCTTGCTTATAGTCCTGGTCCACCCCTTCGCCAGCGTTATAATCCCATGCAATTTGAAACT
Source organism: Escherichia sp. 94.0001 (assembly GCF_013369155.2). Classification (NCBI taxonomy): domain Bacteria; kingdom Pseudomonadati; phylum Pseudomonadota; class Gammaproteobacteria; order Enterobacterales; family Enterobacteriaceae; genus Escherichia; species Escherichia sp. 94.0001. The sequence goes on from NZ_JABWMS020000017.1 coordinate 65,095, forward strand.
GGGCATGCCGATTACCCTGCTGTGCGCTTTTCAAATACCAGAATGCGGCGAGTGTCTTGTTTTGAGCAACGCCTTCTCCGTCTTTATAGAGATCGGCCAGGTTGTCTTGCGCGTAACTATGGCCTTGTAATGCAGCTTGTTTGTACCAGAAAAATGCCAGCGCATAGTCTTGTGCGACTCCGTTGCCATTTCTGTACATCCATCCAAGATTATTTTGCGCATAAGGCATTCCGCTCTCCGCGGCTATCTGATACCAGGCAACCGCTTCTTTATAGTTGGGGTCTGCACCACGATCCAGTATCCAGCCAAGGGCGTTGGAAGCGAAAGTATGGCCTTGTAGGGCAGCTTTTTTCAGCCAAAAGATGGCTTGCTCATTATCTTTATGACGGCTTTTATCCTCGGAGTATTTCCGCCCTAAGGAATATTGTGCTTCACAATGGCCTTGTTCAGCGGCAAGCTTCAGCCAGTAGAAGGCTTTTTCGTCGTCCGGAGAGTCAATTGCGCTATCGCGATTATAATAAAACCCAACAATATATTGAGCCTCGCTATCGCCTTTTTCAGCACGTTTAACAATCTTTTCTATTGATAAATTATCGCAGCAACTTGACGTAAAAATCATTATCATTTCCTTATGGTTGCATATAAAACATATTATATTTTTATGTGTTCCATTTTTGCGTAAGCCTTATTTTATGCGTATTATGTTGCGTCAGAAAAGTATAAATAAATGAGCCTCGCAACGTGGTTAATATTCATTGAATGAATATTTAAGGATGAATTATATGGACATGGAGTCGCAAAAAATATTGTTTGCACTTTCCACTCCGATGGAAATACGCAATGAATGCTGTTTACCTTCGCATTCGTCCCCCAAAATGTATTTAGGTACACGCTTTTTTGACCTTTCTTCCTCCTGGGGAATTGATGACCGTGATGACCTGCTGCGCACAATTTACCGAATGATTGATAACGGTCATGCCGCGCGGTTGGCAGGGTTTTATCACTGCTGGTTTCGTTATTCGCCATGTGAATGGCGTGACTATCTTGCTGAATTAAATGAGCAAGGTCAGGCTTATGCGCAATTTGTCGCCAGCACCGCCGAATGCTGTGGTGAGGGAGGAATTAAAGCCTGGGATTATGTCCGGATGGGTTTTTTAAGCCGAATGGGCGTACTTAATAACTGGTTGAGTGAAGAAGAAAGCCTGTGGATCCAGTCGCGCATTCATCTACGGGCTCTACGTTATTATAGTAACTGGCGGCAATACTTTGCCGGTTATACCTTTGGTCGGCAATATTGGCAGTCTCCCGAGGATGATGATCTGCCTTTATTACGTGAATTCTTAGCGCGTAAAGAATACGACGATTCCGGCAATGATATGTTTTATCAATTATTTGCCAGTGACGATGCATATTACGCGACCTTACCCTGGCAACCACTGGCTGACTACCCCACATGCCCGGAAACGCTTAAGGATATGAGCGACCTATGAAAAATTGCTGGAAGATTCTCGAAATAGAGGAAACGACTGACGTCGATATTATCCGCCGCGCTTATCTGGCGCTGTTACCGTCCTTTCATCCAGAAACCGATCCGCAGGGTTTTAAACAACTTCGTCAGGCGTATGAGGACGCGCTACGGATTGCGCAGTCGCCTGCTAAATCTGTTTGGCAACCAGAAGAACATGAAGTTGCAGAACATGAAATTCTGCTCGCCTTTCGTGCGTTACTCGCCTCTGATAGCGAACGTTTTCTGCCCTCTGCCTGGCAGCGATTCATTCAGCAATTAAATTATTGCTCGATGGAAGATATTGATGAATTACGCTGGTCGCTGTGCACAATAGCCATGAACACTGCCCATTTATCCTTCGAGTGCGTGGCTTTATTAGCAGAAAGATTGCGGTGGTTGCAGGAGGAAAACGTCGGGGAAATAGACGAAGAAGAACTGGAATCCTTTTTATATGCCATTGCGAAGGGGAATGTTTTTAACTTCCAGACCATTCTGCATCTGCCCGTTGCCGTACAAAATGACACCATTGATTTTTACCAAATGTTCGCTCGGATTTGGTCATCGCATCCAGAATGGCTGACATTGTATTTAGCGCAACATCGCGCAGTGATTATCCCCGATGATGCAAATTTGCACAGAAATTTACTGTGCTGGTATAGCGCAGTCCGTCGGGGAATACCCGAACTCCTGGACTACGCCCGGTCATGGCGGGAAACTGAACCTGATAATGAAGATGCGCGTTATTATGAATACGCGCAACGCGTCTATTGTGGAGAAGGCGAAAGCCTGCTGGCAGAACTTTGTGACTTCTGGCGCGAGTCTCCCTCGACCCAGGCAGATGTATTAATGTTGCAATGGTGCCGTCAGCATCGGGTCGATTATTACCCGTTAGTCGTGATGATGATTGAAGCACGTGAACTGGTTAACGATCAGGGGAAACCGTTACTTTATGTTCCTGGCGACAGTGCGCGTACGCGCTTTCAATTATACGAAATACTCAGCGATGAGAAACTCTCTGCGCTGGGGCGTTCTCTGGTCGAGATGGTTTTGCACAAAGGACGTAAGCCGCGGATCTCACTCACGCGTGATACAGAACATCCCTTATGGCCATTATATTTAGTTGCTAAACAATTAGTTCAGGCCAGCCAACCGACAGAAGAATCATTAATGCCGATCGTCGCCCGCCTTGATGCAGAAGATCGTTGTCCTCTGGAAGCATTAATAATTCGACGATTATTAATTCAGTCGGCGAATTTTGCCGGGCAACAAACCATCGAGCCGGAGCCGCAACCGCAGCCAATGCCCGTTGACGATGGTGGGCCGGGCTGCCTGGGCGTCATCAAAATTATTTTCTACATTTTTATCTTTGCCGGTTTGATAGGGAAAATACTCCATCTGTTCGGGTGACAGTCGACGTTAATGTGCGGGAAGCTCTGCAAGTAATCTTTCCGCATTTTTATAATGTTGCTCTGCCGCCAGTTCTAACCATTTGCGAGCTTCATAATTGTTGGTGCTAATGCCCGTGCCGTTTCTGTAGATCAAACCCAACGTGTATTGTGCATGAACATGCCCTTGTTCAGCTGCTTCCTTATACCAGAGAATTGCTTTACGGGTATCGGGATTGACTCCCAAACCTTTCAGGTAGATCCATCCCAGTTGACTTTGCGCGCGTGGATTTTCCTGTTCCGCTGATTGCTCATACCAGTATCTCGCCTTTGTATAATCCAGAGGCTTACCATCGCTACCATGAAGATAAAATTCGCCAAGTCTATATTGCGACGTTGAGTGACCATGAATGGCGGAAAGCTCTGTTGCTGCCGTGGTAAACGGAAGACTGCCCGGTGAGCTTAAATAATCAAAGACATAATTCGCCATAGCTTTATCGCGCAGGGTCGTTTTGTTGGGTTGGCTAATACAGGTAATTGCCGCAACTATAAATATTGCGAATATATATATTAATTTTTTATTCATGCATGAATGCTTCTATTTTCTTTTATTTTGAAAACGTCAAGTTTATACTCATCGATAATAAAAAAGTAGTCAGTTAATGCACTTAAGGGATTATTAACAAATGAATAAGGAAGAACAATATCTTCTTTTTGCGCTTTCTGCACCCATGGAAATACTTAATCAGGGTTGCAAGCCAGCGCATGACTCGCCAAAAATGTATACCGGGATAAAAGAATTCGATCTCTCATCATCCTGGGGAATAAATAATCGTGATGATTTAATTCAGACTATTTACCAAATGACCGATGATGGTCACGCAAATGATTTAGCTGGGTTATATCTGGCATGGCATCGATCTTCACCTGAAGAGTGGAAAGCATTAATTGCTGGAGGCTCTGATAGAGGGCTGATTTATACCCAATTTGTTGCGCAAACCGCTATGTGCTGCGGGGAAGGGGGAATCAAAGCCTGGGATTATGTTCGAATGGGGTTCCTGTCACGGGTCGGTGTGCTCAACAATTGGCTGACGGAAGAAGAGAGTTTATGGCTGCAATCGCGCGTTTATGTACGAGCTCACCATTACTATCACAGCTGGATGCACTATTTTTCCGCTTATTCGTTAGGACGTCTCTACTGGCAATCTTCTCAGTGCGAAGACAACGCTTCGCTACGCGAGGCGCTAACCCTGTACAAATACGATAGCGCCGGGAGTCGGATGTTCGAAGAGCTGGCAGCGGGAAGCGACCGTTTCTATGCCACGCTTCCCTGGCAGCCATTAACTGCCCAGCCTGAATGCCCGGTAACGCTTAAGGATGTGAGCGACCTATGAAAACATGTTGGCAAATCCTCGAAATTGAAAGCACGACGCAAATAGACATTATCCGCCAGGCTTATCTTGCTCGCTTACCGTTGTGTCATCCCGAAACCGATCCGCAGGGGTTTAAAGCATTACGCCAGGCCTATGAAGAGGCGCTGCGACTGGCGGTAAATCCTGTCGAGGAAGCAGATGATGAAGAAAAAGATGCCGCCGCTGAACATGAAATACTACGTGCATTCAGGGCATTACTGGATTCTGAAAGTGATCGTTTTCAGCCCTCCGCCTGGCAGAAATTTATTCAGCAATTAAATACCTGGAACATGGAGGATGTCGATCAATTACGCTGGCCGCTGTGTGCAGTCGCTATAGAAGCGCGATATCTTTCATTAAATTGTGCTTCTTTGCTGGCAGAGCGTTTGAACTGGCATTCGTTTAATGACAGCGAAGGAATGGATGAGGAAGAAAGGGAGGCTTTTCTTGAGGCCATTCAGGCTGGTGATTGTTTTGATTTCCTTAGCCTTCTGGAATATCCCGTCGCGTTGCAGAACCAGACTGTTGAGTATTACTTCGCGCTGGAACGCTGCTGCCGTTACCATCCTGACTATGTCACTGCGTTTATGGCAATGGAAGGTCCGTGGTTCATTCCTGATGATGTCAAGTTACATCGCAAACTGTTGCGCTGGTACAGCTCGGTGAAAACAGGTATGGCGGAACTTATTCCTGTTGCCCAACAGTGGCAAGCAGAAAATCCAGAAAGCGAAGATGCCCGTTATTACCAGTGTGCGCAACGGTTGTACTGTGGCGAGGGGGAAAGCCTGCTTGCCGATCTCTGCGCATACCGGGAGAGTTACCCATCTACACAAGCTGATAATTTGTTGTTGCAGTGGAGCAAGCGTCATTGCCCGGATTATTTCGCGTTATTAGTGATGGTTATCGAAGCGCGAAGCATGATAGATGCGCAAGGTCAACCGTTGAAATATGTTCCTGGTGAGAGCGCCCGGACGAGGCTGTTATGGGCGGAAATTTTACATAGCGGAAAATTATCGCCGTTAGGTCAATCGTTTATTGAGTCGTTATTCTTCAAACGCAAAGCATGGGCGTGGTGGAAATCGAGAGTCGGTAGCGAGACAGAACAAGATTCACCGTTACTGGATTTGTATCGGGTAGCGGAACAGGTTGTGCTGGAAGCGTTCCCGAAACAAGAGATGCTGGCCCGTCTTAATACAAGGCTGGAAGGTGGAGATGCTCATCCATTAGAGGCCATTATCACGCGGATGCTGTTGACGAAAGTGAAACTCGAGCCGGAGGATGAAGATGTCGATGAGCCAACACCTGAAAACCACGAAGAAAAAAATGATGAGGATGAAAAACCACAGAGCATTACCAGCATTATCAAAATCAGCTTAACGGTGCTGGTGATAGGTTATGCTCTCGGAAAAATCGCGATGTTGTTTAGCTGAGGATGTGTTTTTTGCGCCGATGCCGGATACAGCGTTTATGCCGCATCCGGCAGCGGTGTTTAAGGGATCTCAATAGCCAAATAATCGCTCGCCCGTCGCCGAACTTCATCGACGCGGGCCATATCGTTTGACTGCAACGCCGCATCAAAATCGGTGATCACCCGGCCGATCTCTTCTCGCTCGTCACCCAGCGCCCGCGCCCACAACTCTTCCAGTTTGGCCTTAAAGGTGCGGTTGATGAGCATATCGCGCGGATAAATTTTCAATGCGGATAACCGCGTCCGACTCTCTTCAATCTGCTGTGCGCTCAATGTTACAGGACTGTGATTAATGACTCTGGACTTAACGCTGCCGTCTTCCAGAAGCACGTCAACTTCAAGCAACCCGTTGATATCATAACTAAAGCGAATATCAATCGACTGATAAGCCCCGGTTTTCTTCAACGGCACATCGAAGGATTCCACCAGAATGTTATTTTTAACTTTGTGGTTTTCTCCCTGATAGACGTTAACCGTAATTGAATCCTGTTCCGGGTGCATGGTCGAGTAAGTTTCTACACGCGACACCGGTACAGTGGTGTTTCGTTCAATAATCGGTGAGAAAATGCCGGAAACGCCCTGGCGATTAACTTCAACACCTAAGGAGTAGGGGCAAATATCGGTGAGGATCACTTCTTCAATGTCTTCGCTGCGTAAGCGGCAGGCGGCCTGGATCGCTGCGCCCAGCGCGACAATAGTACTCGGGTCGTAACTTTGATACGGTAATTTGCCAAACAGACGCACGGCGATTCGCTGCACCAGCGGCATTTGTGATGCGCCGCCAACCAGCACCAGACTGTCGATTTGACTTGGCTTCAGACGTGCATCGCGCAACGCCTGTTCAATCGGCACTCGCAAGCGATTGAGCAGCGGCAACCACAAATCTTCCAGTTCGTTCTCGTAAAATTCGCACTCACGCGTTTCTTCCTGATACTGCCAGCTAATTTGCAGCGGTAATTGATTGCTGCATTTTGCCGCTTCCACGCTGGTGTACAGGGCTGCCAGCTCACTTTCGTTGAGCATGTTTTTAGCCACTGCGGCGCGTTTTAAAACTTCATCCACCAGCATATGAGTAAAATCTTCGCCGCCAAGAAAGTTGTCGCCAGCGGAGGCGTGAACTTCAATCACCGGCGTGGCGTATTCGAGCACCGTGACGTCAAACGTGCCGCCACCGAGATCAAAAACCAGCGAGCGGGTATTTTGTTGCGTATGCAGGCCATATGCCATCGCAGCTGCTGTGGGTTCATTAATTAAGCGTACCGCATTTAACCCGGCTAACTCCGCTGCTAAACGGGTATGCTTGCGTTGTTCATCGCTGAAATAAGCCGGAACGGAGATCACCACATCTTTAATCGGACGTTGCAGAAATTCTTCGGCATCTTCTTTTAATGAGCGTAATACCAAAGAGGACAGTTCTGGCGCGTTAAATGTGTCGCTGCCTAACCGCCAGTTGGTATTACTGCCCATTGCACGTTTAAATAACGCTGCCGTTTTATCCGGATGCGAAGTGCGCCGTGATACAGCGGGTTTTCCGACTAAAATATGATTATTTTCATCCATGCTAATTATGGATGGTGTTAAATATTCACCGAACTTATTTGGAATTAATTGCGCGGCACCGTCATTCCAGACGGCAATTAAACTATTGGTAGTACCGAGATCGATACCAATGGCGAGTTCTGCATTATCCATTGCATTTATATCTTAAAGGAAAAAGAGATAAACAGATTAAGACCACCCAGGTAACGCGTGGTGATCTTAATCAATGACGTGTGTTAAGCGTAAAATTTCAGACGATCAGCCAGTAAATCAACAAAGCCCTGACGATCAACATCGACCATTACAGTAGCATTCGGTTTATTGCCGGTCAGATAATAATAATCAACAACCGTCATACCCTGGGTATATTTCCCTTGTGTTTCCACGCCAACCCAGCGCTCAACAGTGGTAAACAACTCCGGTTTTAACAGCCAGGCGATGGTGCATGGGTCATGCAGCGGTGCGCCGACAAAGCCCCATTTTTCGTCTTTATGATATTCGAGGAAGAAATCCAGCAGTTCGGCAACAATGGTTGAAACAGGGTTGCCAATCGCGCGGAAACGCTCGGTGTCTTCAACGTGGATTTGTGCTTTGTGGGTAACATCCAGACCGGCCATCACCACCGGGATCCCTGACTGGAAAACAATTTCTGCCGCTTCCGGGTCAACATAAATATTAAACTCGGCGGCTGGCGTCCAGTTACCAAGCCCCATTGCGCCGCCCATAATCACGATACGGGCGATTTTGCTATGCAGTTCCGGATGGCTATTGAGCAGCAAGGCAACGTTAGTTTGCGGCCCGGTAGAAACAATCGTGACAGGTTCCGCACTTTCACGCAGCGTTTTCGCCATCAGCTCCACCGCCGTACAGTTTTGCGGTGCGAACGTCGGTTCCGGTAATGCAGGGCCGTCGAGACCGCTTTCGCCGTGCACATTGTCCGCGATAATCAAATCACGCATTAATGGTTTTACCGAGCCGCCTGCTACCGGAATATCGGTGCGATTAAGCAAGGTCAGCATACGCAGAACATTGCGTAAGGTTTTTTCTGGTGTCTGGTTTCCGGCGGAAGACGTAATTGCTTTGACATCAAGCTCTGGTGAGGCGAGGGCGAGAACTATTGCGATAGCGTCGTCATGACCTGGGTCGCAATCTAACAGAATCGGCAGTGCCATTGTTGCTCCTTGTTGTGTGCTTCTTTGCGACAAGGGTAACGCCAGGATGTAACAGATACGAGGGCCGAAACGATAAAGCGTGAGATGGCGCGCACCTCGGTATGCGCGCCAGAAGGATTAGTGCAGGATTTTCGCGAGGAAGTCTTTTGCGCGGTCCGATTTCGGATCATCGAAGAAAGCGTCTTTCGGTGAGTCTTCGACAATTTTACCTTCATCCATAAAGATCACCCGATTCGCCACTTTGCGGGCAAAGCCCATTTCGTGGGTCACCACCATCATGGTCATTCCTTCGTTCGCCAGTTCGACCATCACGTCCAGCACTTCGTTGATCATCTCCGGGTCAAGCGCCGATGTCGGTTCGTCGAACAGCATCGCGATAGGATCCATGCACAATGCGCGAGCGATCGCCACACGCTGCTGCTGACCGCCGGAAAGCTGCGCCGGAAACTTATTGGCATGTGCGGAAAGCCCGACGCGCTCCAGCAATTTCAATGCTTTTTCACGAGCGGGGGCTTTATCGCGTTTAAGCACTTTCACCTGCGCCAGGGTCAGGTTTTCAATAATCGACAAATGGGGGAACAACTCGAAATGCTGGAACACCATCCCGACGCGGGAACGCAGCTTTGCCAGATCGGTTTTCTTATCATTAACCACGATGCCATCGACGGTAATTTCACCTTGCTGCACCGGTTCGAGGCCGTTGACGGTTTTAATCAGCGTTGATTTGCCGGAACCAGACGGGCCGCAAACCACCACTACTTCACCTTTTTTCACTTCGGTTGAGCAGTCGGTCAGCACCTGAAAGTGCCCATACCATTTTGAAACATTTTTCAGGGTAATCATTATGCTGTCCTTCTTTTCAAGTAGCTGACCAACAACGACGCGCTGAGGCTAATAACGAAATAAACAAATCCGGCAAACAGGATCATTTCGACCTGCGTACCATCACGCTCACCAATGGTTGAGGCGGTACGGAAGAAATCGGCCAGAGATAACACATACACCAGCGAGGTATCCTGGAAAAGTACGATGCCCTGAGTGAGCAGCAGCGGCACCATCGCGCGGAACGCCTGCGGCAGAATAATCAGTTTCATCGACTGCCAGTGAGTCATCCCCAACGCCAGCGCGGCGCTCGACTGCCCACGGGAAATACTTTGAATACCGGCACGGATAATCTCTGAATAGTAGGCCGCTTCAAACATCGAAAACGCCACCATCGCCGAAATTAAACGGATATCATTTTTTGGCGATAATCCCAGCACGTTTTGCAGAAAACCCGGCACAATCAGGTAAAACCATAGCAAAACCATGACTAACGGGATCGAACGGAACACGTTAACGTAGGCTTTGGCAAACCAGGCAATCGGCGCAAAGCTGGACAAGCGCATTACTGCCAGCAACGTACCCCACAAAATACCAATGACCACCGCCGTGATGGTGATTTTCAGGGTGATCACCAGCCCGTCGAGCAGATATGGCAGGGAAGGAACAATGGAACTCCAGTCAAACTCGTACATTATTTGCCCCCCATGTTGCCGGGCAGGCGAACTTTACGTTCAACCAGCGTCATCACCAGCATGATAAAAGCGTTAATCAACACATACGCCAGCGTAATGGCGGTAAATGACTCCCAGGCGTGGGCCGAGTAATCGAGCAATTTACCGGCCTGCGCCGCCATATCCACCAGACCGATGGTCGAGGCGATGGCGGAGTTTTTTACCAGGTTCATCATCTCAGAGGTCATTGGCGGGACGATAACGCGATAAGCGTTAGGCAACAGTACGTAGCGGTAAGCCTGCGGAAGCGTCAGACCCATCGCCAGCGCGGCATTTTTTTGCCCACGCGGCAGCGACTGAATCGCGGCGCGTACTTGTTCGCAAACACGAGCTGCAGTAAACAGTCCCAGACAGAGCATGGAGGAGAGGAAAAACTGAATATTTGGGTCTAGTTCTGCCTTAAACCACATGCCGATTTTTTCCGGCAACAGTTCAGGGATAACCAGATACCAGGTAAAGAATTGCACAATCAACGGCACGTTGCGGAACAGTTCGACATACAACGTACCCAGACCGGAGAGAAAACGGTTTGGAACGGTACGTAAAATGCCGAAAAATGAACCGACAAGGAAAGCGATAATCCAGGCGCAGATCGACAAAGCGATCGTCACCTGAAAACCACTCCAGATCCAACCAAGATAGGTGGTGTTGCCGAACGGGGCTTGTTGTAAAAAAATACCCCAGTTCCAGTCTATAGACATAAATCTACTCCAGAAAAAAAGAGGGTAGCAGTGTTAACTGCTACCCTCGAAGATTGTTACCCAGCGTATTGCGGTTTTCAGGCCCGATGGGGAACGACCATCAGGCGTATAGTCTGTCCGTGCTACGTAACAATCGAGAGGGCTGGAATTTCCGCCCCTGGTTCTTGTAATTAGTTCAGTGCCTTGTCATTCGGTTCTTTGAACAGTGCTTTCATTTCGTCCGACAGTTCGAAATTCATGTTCAGGTTTTTCGGCGGAATTGGATTTTTGAACCACTTATCAAACCATTTTTCCGCTTCACCGGAGGTCTGCACCTGAGCGATAGTGTCATCCATCAGCTTTTTGAACTGCGGATCGTCTTTACGCAACATGCAACCGTAGGCTTCCTGAGACTGCGGCTTGCCGACGATTTCCCAGTTGTCTGGTTTCTTCGCTTTCGCTCGCTCACCGGCTAACAGAGCGTCATCCATCATAAAGGCAACGGCACGACCGCTTTCCAGGGTGCGGAAAGAGTCACCGTGATCTTTGGCGCTGATGATGCGCATGTTCATTTTTTGCTCTTCATTCAGTTTGTTGAGCAAAACTTCAGAGGTGGTGCCGGAAGTGACTACGACGGCTTTGTCTTTCAGATCGGCAAAATCTTTAATATCGCCGCCTTTTTTTGTCAGCAGGCGCGTACCGACCACGAAAATAGTGTCGGAGAAAGCCGCCTGTTTCTGGCGTTCGACGTTGTTGGTGGTAGAACCACATTCAAAATCGAAAGTGCCGTTTTGCAGCAGCGGAATACGGTTTTGTGAGGTGATCGGAATCAATTTCACCTGCAAGTCCGGTTTGTTGAGTTTCTTTTTCACTGCTTCAACAATGGCGTTGGAGTAATCCTGCGAGTAACCCACCACTTTTTGCTGATTGTCGTAATAAGAGAAAGGTACTGAAGATTCACGGTGACCGACGACAATCACACCGTTTTTGGCGATTTTGTCCAGCGTACTGCCTGCTGCCGGGGCGGCGTCATCTGCCTGTGCCAGTCCTGCGGAAAGCGCCAGGGCCAGGATTGCTGTGGCAGGTTTACGTAATTGCATATCCAACTCCTTTATCTTCTGCGTTAAGAACGCATGGATACCCGTTGTGAGTGTTTGTGTTGTTATCATCTGCAACTTTATTGTGCAGTGTTGTGTTTGTTAGGTAACATTTAGTTTGGCTAAATGTAAAGATATTGATGTTTTATTGTTTGTTTTTGCGAGATGCGCCGCACCATTCCGAAGCAAAATTCTTAAAATGCACTCTTTTGGTGCTACCGGTGGATTGCTGTGGTGCAACCGGGTTGTACTGACGCGGGTTCAAGCTTTGCCTTGTATAACAAAGCAATAGATGTGCCAAAGTTGGATAGGGGAATTTTGTCATCCGGATAACGCACTGATACCACATCCGGCGAGCGTGCCGAAATACGGGATGTATTCCGGCACGATAAGAAGGGATTATTTACGTCGTTGACGCAGACTCATCAACACAGCGGCAAAACCAAACAGTGCCGTCAGCACCCACAGCGGCCAGTTGCCGGTACGTGCGTACGGTGTGAGTCCGGTGGTCGGCGTCACATTAGTGGTTAACACTTCGCGGGTGAATTGCGGGATCATCGCCTGAATCTCACCCTGCGGGCCAATCACCGCCGTAATGCCGTTGTTGGTGCTACGCAGCAGCGGGCGCGCCAGCTCCAGCGCACGCATTCGCGCCATCTGAAAGTGCTGCCATGGGCCAATAGACTTACCAAACCACGCATCGTTGGAGATAGTCAGCAGATAGTCGGTATCCGGGCGGAAGTTATCGCGCACTTGCTCGCCGAGAATGATCTCGTAGCAAATAGCCGCAGTAAGCTCAATACCATTTACCGACAGCGGTGGTTGGATATATGGTCCACGGCTGAATGACGACATCGGCAGATCAAAGAACGGTGCTAACGGACGCAGAATCGACTCCAGCGGGACAAACTCGCCAAACGGTACCAGATGGTTTTTGTTATAGCGATCGGCTGATTCGTAGCTATAAGGTGCACCTTTACCCAGCGTGATGATGGTGTTGTAGGTATCGTAGCGGTTCTGCTTATTGAGACGCGCGTCGACAATCCCGGTGACCAGCGAGCTACCTTTATCACGCAACTCACCGTCCAGTGCTTTGAGGAACGGCTGCTGATTAATTTCCAGGTCGGTTATCGCCGACTCCGGCCAGATAATCAGCGATGATTTGCCCATCAGCGGTGCCGTTGCGTTGTAGTAAATCTTCAGCGTATTGAGAAGCTGGCCTTCATCCCACTTCAGCGATTGCGGAATGTCGCCCTGAACCATCGATACCTGAATGGTTTTCTCCGGTTGCGGGGTGAACCACTGGATGTAACGCAGCGGGAAGGGAAGGGCGAACAGCACGACGGCCACCACCAGCGGACGCCAGTTGCGTTTGACCAACGCCAGTGCCAGCAGGCCGCTTACCATCATCAGCAGGAAGTTAATGGCTTCCACGCCCATTATCGGTGCCAGTCCTTTTAACGGACCGTCAATCTGACTATAGCCGAACTGCAACCACGGGAAGCCAGTCAGCACCCAACCGCGCAGAAACTCGGTCACTTGCCAGAGAGCAGGGGCGGCAATCGCCACGCGCAGCCAGGTGGTTTTCGGCCACAGACGCGACAGTACGCCAGCAAACAGTCCGGTATACAGCGACAAATACGCCGCCAGCAGCACCACCAAGAAGATGTTAACCGGGCCAGGCATTCCGCCAAAGGTCGCGATGCTGACATAGACCCAGTTAATACCGCTGCCAAACAGGCCAAATCCCCAGCAAAAGCCAATAGCGGCAGACTGGAGTGGACGGCGGTTAAAGGTGAGCGCCTGAAGTCCCATCAGCGAAATAATCGCCGCAGGCCAGACGTCGTAAGGAGAGAAGGCCAGCGTTCCGCAGGCACCGAATAATAACGCCAGCAGCAGGCGAATGCGCTGGCGTTCAATTAATGAGGCAAAAGCCATGTAGTTATCTATCCAGTTTCGGTTTTATTCATCCAGCTTTGGCTGGGGTGAGTCATCCGGGATTTTGACATGAACCTGAATAATACGCCGACTGTCAGCCATCGCCACTTTGAACTGGTAACCGTCGATGTCGATGGTTTCGCCACGTGCCGGAAGATGCCCAAACGCTTGCATCACCAGACCTCCGATGGTGTCGACTTCTTCATCGCTAAAGTGGGTGCCGAAGGCTTCGTTGAAATCTTCGATGGAAGCCAGTGCGCGCACGGTCCAGGTATGACGACTCAGCTGACGGAAGTCGATATCATCTTCTTCGTCATACTCGTCTTCAATCTCACCAACAATCAGTTCCAGGATATCTTCAATGGTCACCAGACCGGAAACCCCACCGAATTCGTCAATGACGATCGCCATGTGGTAACGCTGAGAGCGAAACTCTTTCAGCATCCGGTCTACGCGCTTACTTTCAGGAACGACAACCGCCTGACGTAACACTTTGTCCATGCTGAAGGCTTCTGCATCGCTGCGCATAAACGGCAGCAAGTCTTTCGCCATCAGAATCCCTTCAATGTGATCTTTGTCTTCGCTAATCACCGGGAAACGTGAGTGGGCGGACTCGATGATGACATCAAGGCATTCGTCCAGCGTCTGGTTGCGTTTCAGGGTAATCATCTGGGAGCGGGGGATCATGATGTCGCGAACGCGTTGGTCTGCGATGTCCATCACCCCTTCGAGCATATCGCGCGTATCTTCGTCGATAAGGTCGTTCTGCCCGGAATCACGGATCAGCGCCAGCAGTTCGTCACGGTTTTTCGGTTCACCGTGGAAAAGTTGGCTGAGTAACAGGGAGAAAAATCCCTTCTTGTTGCTTATCGTGTCACTACTGTGTGAATTGTCGTCGCTCATGGCGTCGTATGGGTTCTCATGTTAGTTAATCAAAACGCCGTCGTTACTCACCAACGGCGGGGACGTCTGCCAGTCAAATGCCTGGCAAATTATTCTTTCTCGGCAATGTACGGATCCTCATAGCCCAGAGCAAGCATAATCTCTGTTTCGAGGGCTTCCATTTCTTCTGCTTCGTCGTCTTCGATGTGATCGTAACCTAACAAATGCAGACTGCCGTGCACCACCATATGCGCCCAGTGCGCTTCCAGTGGTTTGCCTTGCTCCTGTGCTTCCTTCTCAACCACCTGACGGCAGATAACCAGATCGCCCAGCAGCGACATCTCCATGCCAGGCGGTACTTCAAACGGGAAGGAGAGCACGTTGGTCGGCTTATCCTTACCGCGATAGGTCAGATTGAGACTGTGGCTTTCGGCGGTATCGACCACGCGAATAGTCACTTCCGATTCTTCCTGAAACTGCGGGATCACCGCATTCAGCCATGTCTGAAACTGGCTCTCTTCCGGTAACCCGGAATTATCTTCACATGCCAGTTGTAAATCGAGGATCACCTGACTCATTTTTGTTCCTGTTCTTCGCGCTTGCGTTCTGCTGCCAGCGCCGCTTTTCGTTTTTGTTCGGCTTCTTCCCAGGCTTCATAAGCGTTAACGATACGCGCTACCACCGGGTGACGAACCACGTCTTCGCTGTGGAAGAAGTTAAAGCTGATCTCTTCGACATCGGCTAACACCTCGATAGCGTGACGTAAACCTGATTTAGTATTACGCGGTAAGTCGATCTGCGTGACATCGCCGGTAATAACTGCTTTTGAGTTAAAACCGATACGAGTCAGGAACATCTTCATCTGTTCGATGGTGGTGTTCTGGCTTTCATCGAGAATGATAAACGCGTCGTTCAGCGTACGACCACGCATATAGGCCAGCGGTGCGACTTCAATAACGTTGCGCTCAATCAGCTTCTCGACTTTTTCAAAGCCCAGCATTTCAAACAGCGCGTCATATAGCGGGCGCAGATACGGATCTACTTTCTGGCTTAAATCGCCAGGCAGGAAGCCCAGTTTCTCACCGGCTTCTACCGCCGGACGAGTCAGCAGAATACGGCGAATTTCCTGACGCTCCAGGGCATCAACTGCCGCAGCCACTGCCAGGTAGGTTTTACCCGTACCCGCCGGGCCAACGCCGAAGGTAATGTCATGGTCGAGAATATTGGCGATGTACTGCGCCTGGTTTGGCGTGCGCGGTTTAATTACACCGCGTTTGGTCTTGATATTGACCGCTTTGCCATACTCCGGCACGCTCTCCGCACTTTGCTCCAGCACGCGTGCTTCTTTAATCGCCAGGTGGATCTGTTCCGGCTCGATATCCTGAATCTGACCGCGCATCGGGGCAGTATCGACATACAGGCTACGCAGAATGTCTGCCGCAGCGGTGACGCAAATCGGACGGCCGGTCAGTTTAAAGTGGTTATCACGGCGATTGATTTCGATGCCGAGACGGCGTTCGAGTTGTTTGATGTTGTCATCAAACGGGCCGCACAGGCTCAACAGACGTGCGTTGTCTGCTGGCTCCAGAGTAATTTCGCGAGTGTCTATGTTCAAACCGTTCCTCTTATCTGTATGCCGCCGGAAGCTGAACATTCACCGGCCTATAAGGAAATTATTCACGCCACAGGAAAAAGGCGCAAGCATTGAGATAAAGATGGGGATAAAGAGAGAAAAAACAAGGCCCACCGGAACGGCGGGCCTGAGAATTACGGCTGATAATAACCCACGCCAAGGTCGTTTTCTTTGCGGGTACGGGCAATCACCGATTCCGGTGTTTCTGCCACGCGCAGACCCATTTCATCTTCAGTTCGCACCACTTTACCGCGCAGAGAGTTCGGGTAGACGTCGGTAATTTCTACATCGACGAATTTACCGATCATATCCGGCGTGCCTTCGAAGTTAACCACGCGGTTATTTTCAGTACGACCGGAAAGCTCCATGATGCTCTTACGCGATGTACCTTCTACCAGAATACGCTGGGTGGTGCCGAGCATACGGCGGCTCCATGCCATTGCTTGCTGATTAATGCGCTCTTGCAGAATATACAGACGCTGCTTCTTCTCTTCTTCCGGAACATCATCAACCATATCGGCGGCAGGCGTTCCTGGACGAGCGGAGAAGATAAAGCTGTAGCTCATGTCGAAATTGACGTCGGCAATCAGCTTCATCGTTTTTTCGAAGTCTTCGGTGGTTTCGCCCGGGAAGCCGACAATGAAGTCAGAACTGATCTGAATATCAGGACGCGCCGCACGCAATTTACGGATGATCGCTTTGTACTCCAGCGCCGTGTGGGTACGTCCCATCAGGTTTAGAATGCGATCGGAACCGCTCTGAACCGGCAGATGCAGGAAGCTCACCAGCTCCGGCGTGTCGCGATACACTTCGATGATATCGTCGGTGAATTCGATCGGATGGCTGGTGGTAAAGCGAATACGATCGATCCCGTCGATCGCCGCAACCAGACGCAGCAGATCGGCAAACGATCCGGTGGTGCCGTCGTAGTTCTCACCACGCCAGGCGTTCACGTTCTGACCGAGCAGGTTGACTTCACGCACGCCCTGAGCCGCAAGCTGGGCAATCTCAAACAGAATATCGTCGGAAGGACGGCTTACCTCTTCACCACGGGTGTAAGGCACCACACAGTAGGTGCAATATTTATTGCAGCCTTCCATGATGGAGACAAACGCGGTTGGTCCTTCGGCACGCGGTTCCGGCAGACGGTCAAACTTCTCGATTTCCGGGAAGCTGATATCTACAACCGGGCTGCGGTCGCCGCGTACGGAGTTGATCATCTCCGGCAGACGGTGCAGCGTTTGCGGCCCAAAAATAATATCAACATAGTGGGCGCGCTGGCGAATGTGCTCGCCTTCTTGCGATGCCACGCAGCCGCCGACGCCGATAATCAGGTCTGGATTCTTCTCTTTTAACAGTTTCCAGCGACCCAACTGATGGAAGACTTTTTCCTGAGCCTTCTCGCGGATTGAGCAGGTGTTCAGCAGCAGCACATCCGCTTCTTCCGCCACGTCGGTCAGTTGATAGCCGTGGGTGGCATCCAGCAGATCGGCCATCTTCGATGAATCGTACTCGTTCATCTGACAGCCCCAGGTTTTAATATGGAGTTTTTTGGTCATCGACTTGCTCTTGCGAAATAGTAGCCAGGAATGCAGGGCGCATAGTGTAATGCTTTGCTGCCGTTGTGACCAGTATGAGCGTTATCAGCCCTTGGGGGTAAAAATCCTGTAAACTTAAAGCATATTGCTAACAGGATGATTGACCATGACAAATCAACCAACGGAAATTGCCATTGTCGGCGGAGGAATGGTCGGCGGCGCACTGGCGCTGGGACTGGCTCAGCACGGATTTTCGGTAACGGTTATCGAACATGCCCAACCTGCACCGTTTGTCGCTGACAGCCAGCCTGACGTGCGGATCTCGGCGATTAGTGCGGCTTCGGTATCATTGCTTGAAGGTTTAGGCGTCTGGGACGCGGTACAGGCCATGCGTTGCCATCCTTATCGCAGACTGGAAACGTGGGAGTGGGAAACGGCGCATGTGGTGTTTGACGCCGCTGAACTTAAGCTACCGTTGCTTGGCTACATGGTGGAAAACACTGTCCTGCAACAGGCGCTGTGGCAGGCGCTGGAAGCGCATCCGAAAGTAACGTTACGTGTGCCAACCTCACTGATTGCGCTGCATCGCCATAATGATCTTCAGGAACTGGAACTGAAGGGGGGCGAAGTGATCCAGGCGAAGCTGGTGATTGGCGCTGACGGTGCAAATTCGCAGGTGCGGCAAATGGCGGGAATTGGCGTTCATGCCTGGCAGTATGCGCAGTCGTGTATGTTGATTAGCGTACAGTGCGAGAATGATCCCGGCGACAGCACCTGGCAGCAGTTTACTCCGGACGGGCCGCGCGCGTTTCTGCCGCTGTTTGATAACTGGGCATCGCTGGTGTGGTACGACTCACCAGCGCGTATTCGCCAGTTGCAGAATATGAATATGGCGCAGCTCCAGGCGGAAATCGCGAAGCATTTCCCGTCACGTCTGGGTTATGTAACGCCGCTTGCTGCTGGTGCGTTTCCGCTGACGCGCCGCCATGCGTTGCAGTATGTGCAGCCAGGGCTTGCGCTGGTGGGCGATGCGGCGCACACCATTCATCCGCTGGCGGGGCAGGGGGTGAATCTTGGTTATCGCGATGTTGATGCGCTGATTGACGTTCTGGTGAATGCCCGCAGCTACGGCGAAGCGTGGGCCAGTTATCCTGTCCTCAAGCGTTACCAGATGCGGCGTATGGCAGATAACTTCATTATGCAAAGCGGTATGGATCTGTTTTATGCCGGATTCAGCAATAATCTGCCGCCACTGCGTTTTATGCGTAATCTCGGGTTAATGGCGGCGGAGCGAGCTGGCGTGTTGAAACGTCAGGCGCTGAAATATGCGTTAGGGTTGTAGCCTTACAACATTGCCGGATGCATGCCAACTGTAGGTCGGATAAGACGCATCAGCGTCGCATCCGACTTTGTAAGGATAAGACGAGTCAACATCGTATTCGGCATTGAATATACGCAGAAAAGCAAAAAGCTCGCCGAAGCGAGCTTTTTTAATGTGGCTGGGGTACGAGGATTCGAACCTCGGAATGCCGGAATCAGAATCCGGTGCCTTACCGCTTGGCGATACCCCAACTGGGTGCACTTACAAGGTAAGCGTCTTGAATAAATTGGCTGGGGTACGAGGATTCGAACCTCGGAATGCCGGAATCAGAATCCGGTGCCT
>NZ_JABWMS020000180.1:0-1087 GCF_013369155.2 Escherichia sp. 94.0001
ATCCTCGTCCTTATCATCCATTGCGTCATAAAATTCCTGATTACATATCTCAAACATTCTCGATAAAATCCAATCGGATATACCTTTATTTAATGATTCAATATTACCAGGAATATGATTGGTTGCATTAACCAACAAAAAACCTCGGTATGATAAATCATCACCTAATAGAAAATAAAGATCATCAGAAATAAGTGTTTTATGATAAATTAACGATGAGTCAGTTGTTACAATTAAAGTGTTTTCTTCAGTTGAAAAGGAAGCTGTATCTTGAATAGTCACATTATTTGCAAATTTATCGATACAGTCTGATAATTTTATATCATGCAAATTACTAGCATCAATTAACTTATGTTCATGTGGACTACAAAAATAAGATGGTATGCTTAGTAATAAAAATGATAGCGCTTTGGTTTCTTTATCGATTAAAAACCAATCTAGCGAATCCATCTCACTAAAATTACTACTTCCAAAAAATTTTCTTATGTCTTTTTCTAGCTCATAGATGTCACCATACTGACTTTTCATCGAGATATTAAAATGAGCAAGATCCCAAAAAATAGATTTCATCGTTAACCTCAAAATGCTATAGCCGTTGCAGGAGGTAAGAATCCACCACCAGGGGTCGGAATTTGTCCATTTATAATCATGCTATCAGTTATTGGTAGCCCAGGATCGCTAGCTCGCCCACCATAAATAGCCGCGCCGCTATCACCTCTTGGCCCTGAAGAACCATAAGATGTAATCGCTTGCCCTTTAACCGCTCCTGCCTTATTACCCGCCAGAATAACAATATCCCCATCCTTGGCAAAAATAATATTATTATTGCCGCCAGAGGAAACATATACACCATCAGGATTTTTAATTATTTCCAGCATTCTTTGCTCCGAAAGTCTAACGTGATACCCCTTGGGAGATACTTTCCCGGGAGCGATTTTCGGGATTTTTCCATCAATTGCCCTCTCTTGAATTTTATTCGCTAGCTTAGCATGAGGGCACTTAGCTAACCCAAGAGGGTCTATCCAACTTAATGGATTCGGTGCATACTGATATAAGTTTAACCCGCCTCTCAGCCCTATCGGGTCAA
>NZ_JABWMS020000181.1:0-1033 GCF_013369155.2 Escherichia sp. 94.0001
ATTCATGGTGATATTCCAGAAAGAATTAGTTTAGCTGTTAACTTATCAACATCATTAGACATTGATAATATCTGGTCTGCAATTTGAGGGGCATTTCCCCCGAGAATTGAATTCTCTCTACTAAGCCCAGTTCTGCTTACATCACTAGGTAGCCCACCTGTTCGCATATCTGGTTCATGCAACCAAGCTTTCCCATCTCCGGCTGACCCTAGCTTTCTAACATAATCACGACCTTGCTTTTCCACATTAGCCGTATAATTACTTATGCGTCGTTTTAAACCTTCCATTCCTTCTTCTTTCAATATTTTATTGAAAGCTCTTATCTGTCCCCTAATTTGTCGCTTAAGTTCTCGCAAATTAGTTATTTTGCCTGGTTTCTGACGATGATGATATTCAAGAGTAGCGCATTTTAATCCAAGTGGATCAATATATGACAGCGGATTAGGCGCATAAGCATATAAGTTCAGCCCACCGTTTAATCCTATCGGATCTACGTAGAAATACTGTCCCGTCTCACAATCATAGTACCGGAACCGCTTATAGTACAGTCCTGAATCCGCATCCTCAAGCTGCCCCAGAAAATATAAACGGCTAAGGGTGCATATTGCCTAGTTAATCTGCAGGGCTTGCAATATGATCAATGATGTGTGACGTATCTTTCCTGTGTTTGCTTTAATAGATGTTTGTTTCTATCAGTTCATCGGTTCCGAGATGTGTGAACATAACTTTTAATGATTCTGATGGAAAGGGATGCTCATAAATTAATACACTAATTTTTAGATGATTTTCATCAATAACATTTATATTCCATAAAAACCAAGCTCTATTTTCAATTTCAAACCAATAAAGCCAATCACTAAGTATCCAATCTTCATCTTCATTTGAGTTGCGAAAGGACTCTACATAATCCTCTGGCAAAATAGAAATCCACTCATTAATATCAGGCCATGTAGAATAACTTCTATCATTAATCAATAATAATATTTCCCTGGCTTTTTTATGAATGTATTTAGCACATCCACTACTACAATGT
>NZ_JABWMS020000182.1:0-1031 GCF_013369155.2 Escherichia sp. 94.0001
GCATTCGACCAGATCGATAACGCGCCGGAAGAAAAAGCTCGTGGTATCACCATCAACACTTCTCACGTTGAATATGACACCCCGACCCGTCACTACGCACACGTAGACTGCCCGGGGCACGCCGACTATGTTAAAAACATGATCACCGGTGCTGCTCAGATGGACGGCGCGATCCTGGTAGTTGCTGCGACTGACGGCCCGATGCCGCAGACTCGTGAGCACATCCTGCTGGGTCGTCAGGTAGGCGTTCCGTACATCATCGTGTTCCTGAACAAATGTGACATGGTTGATGACGAAGAGCTGCTGGAACTGGTTGAAATGGAAGTTCGTGAACTTCTGTCTCAGTACGATTTCCCGGGCGACGACACTCCGATCGTTCGTGGTTCTGCTCTGAAAGCGCTGGAAGGCGACGCAGAGTGGGAAGCGAAAATCCTGGAACTGGCTGGCTTCCTGGATTCTTACATTCCGGAACCAGAGCGTGCGATTGACAAGCCGTTCCTGCTGCCGATCGAAGACGTATTCTCCATCTCCGGTCGTGGTACCGTAGTTACCGGTCGTGTAGAACGCGGTATCATCAAAGTTGGTGAAGAAGTTGAAATCGTTGGTATCAAAGAGACTCAGAAGTCCACCTGTACTGGCGTTGAAATGTTCCGCAAACTGCTGGACGAAGGCCGTGCTGGTGAGAACGTAGGTGTTCTGCTGCGTGGTATCAAACGTGAAGAAATCGAACGTGGTCAGGTACTGGCTAAGCCGGGCACCATCAAGCCGCACACCAAGTTCGAATCTGAAGTGTACATTCTGTCCAAAGATGAAGGCGGCCGTCATACTCCGTTCTTCAAAGGCTACCGTCCGCAGTTCTACTTCCGTACTACTGACGTGACTGGTACCATCGAACTGCCGGAAGGCGTAGAGATGGTAATGCCGGGCGACAACATCAAAATGGTTGTTACCCTGATCCACCCGATCGCGATGGACGACGGTCTGCGTTTCGCAATCCGTGAAGGCGGCCGTACCGTTGGCGCGGGCGTTGT
>NZ_JABWMS020000183.1:0-996 GCF_013369155.2 Escherichia sp. 94.0001
GCGTCTGCAGGCGTTCGTAAGCCTTCTGCGCCTCTTCGGTATATTTCAGCCGTGATGCCTCAGAGTCGGCCCAGTCCTTTGCTGCCATCTCTCTGGCCTTTTCAAGATCGGCCTGCAACGTGGCGGCTGAAAGCCCAAGTTGCGCATTCGCTCTGTCCTCCCATGCTCCACGGAGATTGGCAAGAAATGCTGAGGTTTTACCGCGCCGGTGGCTTCGGCTCTGATACCACTGCCATTTTTTATCCGCTTCATCAAAAGCCTTTTCAGCTTTGGCGAGCATATCTGCAGAGGAGTCCGGGCGGCCAATATCCAGCACCGCATCCCACATGGATTTGAATGCCTGTGCAGTCTTGTCAGCCCAGGTCTCCAGCGTACCCATGTTATCTTTCAGGCGGCGGGTCTGGTCATCAAACCCTTTCGTTGCGGCCTCGTTCGCCGCCTGCAACGCCCCGGCCCCATCGCCGGAACGCTGCAACTGAGCAACATACGCAATCTGTTCCGCCGTCACGTTATGGAACTGGCGCGCCATCGCCGTCAACCCAGACGTCGGGTCAGTGGTCAGCTTCCCGAAGGCTTCAGCGACCTTGTCCACCTCCACGCCGGATGCAGAGGAGAAACGCGCCACACTCTGGCTGATTGCCTCAAACTGCTCACCACCACGCACACCGGCATTCACCAGCGCCGTCAGTGACTCGCTGGTCTGGTTAAACGTCAGCCCTGCCGCCTGCCCGGATCTGGACAGGGCCAGCATACGATCTGCCGTCAGTCCCGCCTGATTACCGGAAAGGACCAGCGTTTTGTTGAAATTAGACAGGGTTGAGTCACCCTGATACCAGGCATACGCCAGCGCACCGGTCGCCACCGCTAGCGAAGTGATACCAACCATCGGCAGGGTGATCGCACCGGCAAGTCCCCTGAACATGGGGATCATCCCGCCGAAGGAGTCCTTCACCTGACCGCCCTGTTGCAGCAGGATCAGCCACGGACTTTGCCCGC
>NZ_JABWMS020000184.1:0-989 GCF_013369155.2 Escherichia sp. 94.0001
GCTATTATTAATAAGGATTAATATATTTTTTTCTAAAATACCCCACAAAATAAACACATCATAAAAATTCTAAATACACACACCTAATCTCAAAAAAAAACAAACTTACTATTTGACTTGGATTATGTTTTTAATCCAATATTTTCCGACAACATCTCCACAGAAAAATGCATTTACATAAAGACGCCTTCAAGTCATCTGAAACCTGCCAACCACAGACACCTTCTTATATTCTGGATGTCTGCGGCGTTTTTTTACAAATTACTGACAGCCAATACCCTCTCAGAGAAAAATATTTTAACTATCTTTTATAATGAAGTTTCCCTTGATAGGATCATAAACACATTTATCAGGACTTATAATCATTGATGCCGTTATTGGTTCTCGGGTCAGTGGATGATATGAGCCTTCACTAGCTAAACGAGAAAATGCATCAAAATCAAATAAGCAGCATACTGCCGAACTATCTGAATTTTTGACAAACACTCCTTCTTCGGGTCTCTCTAGTGTAATTGGACACTGAATAGACTCTGGCGGGCACTGGAAATTTCCTGAACTAACAGGAAACTTACATTGAGATATTTTGTCCTGAATACTCTCTTGCGATTGTGCTTCACCTGAGTCCGAAAGCATACTGAGCATCCTATCGCGAAGAGCTTCAGGGCCGTTATTAAACCCATAAAGGAATAACTCAGTAAGCAATCCCCCACTACTGCCGCTGGATAGAAAACGCCCATCGGTTTCATTAAATACAATGCTGACAGTCTCATTACCTAATGTAAACTCCCCTCGACCGCTAGATGCTACTTGAGCTCGAAGGACATTCAATCCATTAAAAATGAGCTTGATCTAATCTCCGAATTTAACGGCATTATAAAACTCCCTATTTTAATTTAAACTCCAGACTTAAATAGCTTTAACAAACATCTGCCTTACATGACAACAAAAACCGGAGCCGGACTCCGGTTTTGTGAAGCTGTCGGGTTACT
>NZ_JABWMS020000185.1:0-979 GCF_013369155.2 Escherichia sp. 94.0001
GCATTATTACTCGGATGATAAATAATATTATCATTAATGTTTTTTTCTATATGCTTCAAAGCCTCATATTTTATCTGCAGCGAACGGCTATGTAAGTCAGAGCGAGTGCCTGGAACAAAGTCCATTCCAATACGTACAGCCCCCTGAATATAATCACAGATATTGCTAGATTCTTTTACTATAGCACTATGTAAAATGCTACTTACACCAGACAATGCATTATAACCAGGTACAGCTCCCATCGCCATATTCCAAATTGTACCTAAAAAATGTAACACAGCTCTCCCATCAGGAGAAAGAGAAGACTTATCACGATGATTTGTACTATCATTAATATCGATACTTAACTCAATCAATCCACTTAAGCCTTCTTGAATAACCTTATCAAACCCCCAAATAAACTGCTGCCCGCCATTCATATGGGATACTTCTTTTTTGAACTTTTCTATTGCCTCTTTTTGTTTATTATTCTTTTCTGATTTTGACATCCAGCGAGCAGATGATATATTATTAATTTCATGGACAAACTCAAGAATAGTATTCTGAAGCACTTTATTAACATTAAAGATAGATGATAAATCACATTTTGACACAACATTTTCCAATACATCTTTTGTTATAAAATGTTTTTTCGCCCACTCAATCTGTCTATCAACAGCTAATAAAAGCAATTCTTTAGATATTCTGGCATTCCTAGGTTTAGGATTCATACCCTCAGTTATACCATACTTTTTTATTATATTTTCCGCTATTCTATTAACATCATCATGTTTAATTCCCTGTCGTATATTTAAAGAATATCGAAGAATATCTCTAATAAGATCATATCTGGCATTAAGAACATCCTTTTTAAGCAAACAATTAGTCAATCCTTTCTTTATAATATTATGGATAACTAATTCAGATATTTTAATGCTTTTTTTCATCTCATTATTGGAAATAACTCTCATTTTTTTGCTTTTTCTATATACGTTCATTG
>NZ_JABWMS020000186.1:0-945 GCF_013369155.2 Escherichia sp. 94.0001
ACAATCCGCAATATCCGTTTCCCCAATCACATGATTGAACAGATCAATATCGCCCTTGAACATAAAGGTTCCGGTAACTTTTCAGCGTGGGTTATTGAAGCCTGCAGAAGAAGGCTGTCAACAGAGCGTTCGGGTATGAATTACATAATTAAGTAACATGGTGTTCACAGAACACACAGTTACCGGACACATCAGTTTTCCATTCGTCCCCCGGCAGTACAGGCTTCCCGTCTGACGGGATAGCCTGAAAAAACACAGAAAATTATTTGTTATAATTAATATAACTTACTCAAAAAAAAGCGACGAGAAAATCAGCATCAACGAGCAATAAGCGCCAATACGTGATAACAAATGGCAGCCATATTTATCTGCAGTATAAGCAATGGACAGGATAACCACACCAGAAACCGTCAGCATAAAATCCATTTGAACTTCCCCGGACAAAATCGACTCATCTAAAGATTTACAGCTCTTTTTATTATCAATATGTTAAAAGTAAAATAAACAGATGTTCAATAATACGAATACAAAAACGTGCTGAAAATCAATGAATCCATTTCTGTGTTATCAATTAATAGTGATAAACATCCGGCTTCTTCCACCATCGCACCGGACCAGCGACCATGAGGGGACAACGCCGCGCTCCGTTAACGCGGTAAACCCCGGTGTGTATCGTTTTTGATTATCCCCGCACACTCGCGCAGAGGATTCTCCCGGTCGGGCTGCGGTCTCTGTTAATGCAGGAATACGGCGACAATACCGCGCATGAATAATAAGGTCGCTCAACACACTGGCTGTAATGCAGCGGATACCATGCGGCATTTAGCGGCATTCATCGTACACTCAACGGTTAGCTCTTCATTCGTGGCATTCACCTGAAAGGTCCGGGAGTGTAATTGCGTACATTTACCACTGAACGAACCTTCAACAAGAACACGACCACGC
>NZ_JABWMS020000187.1:0-941 GCF_013369155.2 Escherichia sp. 94.0001
ACGAAAGTACGGGCTTTTTTTTCGTATATTGCACACACCGGGGGATGAAAAGCCCCGACAGGGGTACTTAGTTAATGCAACGGTTCACCCTTTTTCGCCGCGGCTAATGGGCGAATTTTGTCACGGGTATCCCAGACCGGAGGGATTTCATCCAATTTAGTGACAGAAGCTCGTACAAAAGGCACCCGTGCAATAGTCATAATCGTATTCAACCAACGGTCACGAATAATGCGATCTGCCCTTTCATGACTCGGATCATCCAGCTCAATAACACAGACTATTTTATTGTTCTTCTTTGAAACCAGAACATAATCCATTGCCATTCCATTATAAATTGCAAAGAAACGCTTTCTTTCTTCTTCGCTAAACTCGGGTTGTTCTGGAAAGTTGATCAAGCGCCCCAGAGAGACCTGGCAATGGATATGACAATAATGTCCAAACCATTTCTCCAGATTATCAAAATAGATTTTTTCACAAAGCGTAATTAACCACTCTTTTCCTTCCAATAAAATACCTTCGGCAACCATTCCATGAAATAACTCATCTCGTTCTTGCCAACGAGAGTCACGATAGGTTTTCTGCGGTGTATAGCTCCTTGTCGACGCCTTAACAGCAGGGGAAGTTGCAGAGGAAGGGACTGGTTGCGATTTAGTGATGATTACCGATGAGGCAACTTTTCGGAGTGTCAATTTTCTGGCAACAGCAAAACCGGCGACAAATGCAATTGTCAAACAAGTTACAAAAACCATAAAGCTCATAATTAATCTTCACCTATCCATGTTGATTATATTTCATTACTAACGCTACTCGCTGTAGCGAGTTACATGCCAACAATTCAACGATCTATATATAGTTAGTATCATGTTTTGATTATTACAACCATACCTATTTTGCCATTGCGGCTTGCCGTCCACAAAAAATAACAACACACAATATTAGCC
>NZ_JABWMS020000188.1:0-933 GCF_013369155.2 Escherichia sp. 94.0001
ATATAATCATATGCTTTTTCTAATGAGAAGTTTTTCATCTCTGGTAATTTAACTTTGCTCAAATAATTATTAATTTTTGAGGAGTTTTTATATATGCTTTTTGTTAATTCTTTTTCTAATTTGTCTGTTATATTTGCTGTTGGTATGGATTTTATAATCGCATATCTCATGATTTTTAATTGATCTTCGGTTAAATCTCCAAGCTCATTTAAACAACTTTCGACAAAGTTGATTTTTTCTCTGGAATAATCATCGCTGATACTTGTTAACGCTGGGGTGATTTTTAATAAAGAATTCCATGAGATAGTACCATTGTGTGTCGAACGCATAAAATTTATATTGTACATATTGGTTTTAGTAAACTTTGTTGCAAACAATGTAAAGGGATCTAAAGTCGCGTAAGCCATATGTTTATTTGAAAAATCATAACCAGTTAAATCGACGTTATGCAAGTCCAGATAGGATAAATCTATTACGTCGCCTGCTCCAGAGCTAAAGATTACATTTAGTCTTCTGATTTCATTATAAATTTCATTTAATGAACAATTTATGTTCATGATGTCTGTTGAAATTTTTTTGTTATTTAACGGTTCACAAATTATAAGTTCGCAAGTATTGTCTGATCGTTGCGTTATTTGGGCATTATAACCTAAAAAGTCTATGCGAAGAGACGAGTCATTATAAAGTATTACATTTTTTAAGTATGCTAATTCTTGTTGGAAATCACCATCGATAATACATGTCCCACCAGGTTGCAACGCGCTGATTAACGTGACCATTTGTTTAGAAGTCTGTATTAGTTTTACTACACCTGGTGCTAGTGCTTTGAGGTCATTTATTATGGGGTTTTCAGGAAGGTCATTCATTTTTATACATACTAAATTATTACCTAAGTCATTACCTATTGATGAAACCGGGAACATTATTTTATCC
>NZ_JABWMS020000189.1:0-926 GCF_013369155.2 Escherichia sp. 94.0001
TACTATACAGCCCTAGGGAATGGATAAAGATTCTAACAAAGCATTTCAACAATATATACTTGTTAAAAATCCATATCGAAATGCCGTTGCAGCATTAATATATGCCTCATTCATAAAATGTAAAAGAGCAAGCTCGTACCAGTAGGGGGGAAATTCATTGACATGTCCTGTCAATACGTACAGAGCCCTGCCATGCTTGCCAGCACGTAACAATTCCGCCCCCAGTAACCAGCGTGTTCCCTGATTATTCTCAGGGTTATATGTTAGTATTTTATCAATGAGTATAACGGCATCCTGATGACGCTGTAAATGAACATTCGCCAGAATTGCAGCATAAAGAGCGCAAATGCATATGCCAGATGAGCGTGAATATCAATGATGTCAGGAGCATGTCAGGCAAGACGCCTGAGTTTGTTGACGTAATTTGTTTCGTTTATTTCATCACTATCGTATGCGTCAAGAGTTTTTTCAAACTCATCCCGAAATGGGCCAAGCCTGGTTTCAGGAAATAAGAAATACCCTTGGTTATTGTTCACTTAAAAGTATAATTTGTAATTCAAATCCTGAGCCTGTAAAGCGGGGAGTAACATATTCTATTCTGAAGAGAATAAAAGTCGTGATGCGATGTATCAAGCCCGGATTGTAATCCCAGATTAACATAGATCACAAAACAACTTATTCTTCACTAACGTCAAGATAAATATCGTTGTATGCCTTATCACGACTACGAATACCAGCAAGATACAACTGACATACGGAAAGATACCACGTTTTTTACTCCCGAAAATAACGCTAAAAAGCTACTTCCCCATCGTTTGTCCTTAGTATTGCCAGCGCCAACAATGTGGGCTGACATGATAAAGCTGTCTAGGGAAGGTGCGAATAAGCAGGTCATTTCTTCCCAAGCTGACTCGCTGATTAAAATT